>JAYSEC010000061.1:0-5498 GCA_041914085.1 Nocardioides sp. | reverse complement strand
TGGGGGGGGGGTTGGCGGCGGGGGCGGGGCGCCCCCCTCCCCCAGCGAGGTGGGTCAGTGCTGGACGGCCTGCTCGGCGCCCGCGCCGGTGAGGGCGCGGACCTCGAGCTCGGTGTAGCGCTCCTCGGCCGCCGGCTCCTTCGACGTGATCGTGCCGAGGTAGCCGAGCAGGAAGCCGAGCGGGATCGACACGATGCCGGGGTTCTCCAGCGGGAACCACGAGATGTCGATGTCGGCCGGCAGCAGGGACAGGTTCTTGCCCGTGTTGGGGTCGATCCCCTTGCCGGAGACGACCGGGCTGAAGACCACCAGGCCGACGGCGGAGATGAGGCCGCCGTAGATGCTCCACAGGGCGCCGCGGGTGTTGAAGCGCCGCCAGAACATGTTGTAGATGATCGCCGGCAGGTTGGCCGAGGCGGCCACCGCGAAGGCCAGGGCGACGAGGAACGCGATGTTCAGCTTCTGGGCCGGGATGGCCAGCAGGATCGCGATCAGGCCGATGACGCCCGCGGCGATCCGGGAGACCCGGATCTCCTCGGCCTCGGAGGCCTTGCCGTCCTTGAACACCGAGTTGTAGAGGTCGTGCGCCACCGACACCGACGAGGTCAGCGTCAGTCCGGCGACCACCGCGAGGATCGTGGCGAACGCGACCGCCGCGATCAGCGCCAGCAGCACCGCACCTCCGGTCGAGCCCGGCCCGCCTCCGACGGCCTCGGCCAGCAGCGGCGAGGCCAGGTTGCCGCCGGACGCGGCGACCTCGGCGTAGGCGTCCTTGTCGAGCAGGGCCGCGGCGCCGAAGCCGAGGACCAGCGTGAACAGGTAGAACGCGCCGATGAGGCCGATCGCCCACAGCACCGACTTGCGCGCGTCGCGCGACGTCGGGGTGGTGTAGAAGCGGATCAGGATGTGCGGCAGGCCGGCCGTGCCGAGCACGAGCGCGATGCCGAGGGAGATGAAGTCGATCTTCGACGTGGTGGAGACGCCGTACTTCAGGCCGGGCTCGAGGAAGGCGCCACCCTTGCCGCTGTTGGAGGCGGCGGTGCCGAGCAGGTCGGACAGGTTGAAGCCGAACTTCGCCAGCACCAGCACCACGATGAGCGCGGAGCCCGCCATGAGCAGGACCGCCTTGACGATCTGCACCCAGGTGGTGCCCTTCATGCCGCCCACGGTGACGTAGAAGATCATCAGCGCACCGACGAAGAAGATGGTCAGGTTCTTCACGCCCTCGCTGGTGACGCCGAGCAGCAGCGCGACCAGCGCACCGGCGCCGACCATCTGCGCGAGCAGGTAGAAGATCGAGACGACCACGGTGGAGGTGGCCGCCGCGGTGCGGACCGGCTTCTGCCGCATCCGGTAGGCGAGCTGGTCGGCCATCGTGTAGCGACCGGAGTTGCGGAGCACCTCGGCGACGAGGAGCAGCGCCACGAGCCACGCGACCAGGAAGCCGATCGAGTAGAGGAAGCCGTCGTAGCCGGAGAGCGCGATCGCTCCGGAGATGCCGAGGAACGACGCCGCCGACATGTAGTCGCCGCCGATCGCCAGGCCGTTCTGGAAGCCGGAGAAGCCGCGTCCGCCGGCGTAGTGGTCGGCCGCGCCGGAGGAGTTCCGGCTGGCCCAGATGGTGATGCCGACCGTCAGCGCGACGACCGCCAGGAAGAGGGCGGTGGTGAGGATCTGGTGGCCTTCCATGTCAGATGCCTCCGTTGGTGTCGGTGCGACCGTCGAGGGTGCGGTGGTAGTCCTCGGTGAGCTGGCGGGCCAGCGGGTCGAGGTTGGCGTTGGAGTAGCGGCTGTAGAGCCAGGCGATGAGGAACGTCGTGACGAACTGGAGGAGGCCGAAGACGAGCGCGACGTTGATGTTGCCGACGACCTTGGCGTTCATGAAGTCCGAGGCGAACATCGACATGAGCACGTAGAGCCCGTACCAGACCAGGAACGCGGCGGTCGCCGGGATGATGAACTTGCGATAGCGGGAGCGGAGCTCCGCGAACTCGGGCCGGGCCGACAGCTCGTCGTAGACGGGGTCGTGGCGCGCGGCCTGGTCGTGGGCGTCTTGGGTCACGACAGGTTCCTTTCCGGACGGTCGGCCACCGAGGTGTGACCGCCGTCACCGTGACACCGCTCGCGCGCCGCGGGGGAGGGGGCCGCCCGAGCGCGTCGTTCGGAGGGACCGCTGGAGCGCTCAGCGGTCGGTGTGGCACGACGAGCGGTCGGGTCGAGGGTCGATGGTCGAGACCTCGACGGGCCCTTACAGTGGCCGGATGATCCACGGAGCCCACCGCTCGGCGGCGGACCTCTGCTCGCTCGCACCCGGCACCCACCTGTGCGCGCTCGAGCGGGGAGGGCTCCAGCTCGACCGCGTCGCGGCCACCTTCGTCGGGCACGGGCTGGCCGCGGGCGACCAGGTGCTGTACGTCGCCTCGGACGAGCAGGTCGACACGCTCCTCGCCGCGCTGCCCGACCACGTGCACCCGTCGGCCGCGCTCACGTCCGGCCAGCTGGTGCTGAGCACGTTCGAGGACGCCTACGGCAGCCGTCGTCCCGACGACCTCGCCGCCGTCGCCGACGGCTTCCGTGCCGCGGCGAGCCACGCGCGCAAGGCCGGCTTCCCCGGGCTGCGCGTGGCGGCCCGGATGGACGAGCTGCCCGCCCTGCTCGGGTCCGCGGAGGAGGTCGTGGAGTGGGAGCGGATGTCCACCGACCTGCAGCGCGAGATCGAGGTCAGCTCGGTGTGCCTCTACGACGCGACCCGGCTCGCGCCGGTCGAGGCGGCGTCGATCGCCCGCGAGCACGACGGGCAGGCGCCGGAGGTCGACGTGCCACCGCTCGCCACCGTCCTCGCCGTCGACGAGCCGTGGGGGCTGCGGGTGAGCGGCGAGCTCGACGCCTCCAACCGCGACCTCCTGGAGCGCGCGGTGCTCGCCCGCGCCGCGACGGCGCCGCGGGTGCGCCTCGACCTCGGGGCCGTGACCTTCATGGACGCCGGCACCCTCGCCCGGCTGCGCGCGGTGGCCGCCGAGCTGCCGCCCGACGGACGTCTCGAGCTCGCGCGGGTGCCCCACGTCGTACGACGCCTGCTGGACCTCACCGGGCTCCGGCACGAGCGGCTCCTGGTCGATCCCTGAGCACACCCCCGGGGCGCGTGAGGCCGTGAGGAAGATGTGACGGTCCCGCCACCGCAGCGGGAGGTCGGGCGACACACGGCCTGCGCACCATCGTCGGCATGAGCACGCAGACCCGCGCCCGCCGTACCCGTCGCTGGATCGAGGACTGGCGCCCGGAGGACCCCGCGTTCTGGGCGTCCACCGGGCGGGCCGTGGCACGCCGCAACCTGGTGTGGTCGATCTTCGCCGAGCACGTCGGCTTCTCCGTCTGGCTGGTCTGGAGCGTCTCCTCCGCGTTCCTGCTCGCGCAGGGCTTCGCGTTCAGCCCGCAGCAGCTGTTCCTGCTGGTCGCGCTGCCCAACCTGGTCGGCTCGCTGCTGCGGCTGCCGTACACCTTCGTGGTGCCGCGGTTCGGCGGGCGCAACTGGACGATCGTCAGCGCGGCACTGCTGCTCGTCCCGACCCTGCTCTTCGCCTACGCCGTCCAGCAGCCGACGACGCCCTACTGGGTGTTCTGCCTGATCGCCGCGACGGCCGGCGTCGGTGGCGGCAACTTCGCCTCCTCGATGGCCAACATCAACTTCTTCTACCCCTCGGACAAGAAGGGCGCCGCGCTCGGGCTCAACGCCGCCGGCGGCAACCTCGGCGTCTCGCTGATCCAGCTGCTGCTCCCGGTGATGGTCGGCGGTGCCGGGATCTTCGGGCTGGTGCAGGCGTCCGGCAGCGGCATCCACCTCGAGCGGGCGGCGTACGTCTATGCCGGGCTGGCGCTGCTCGCCACGGCGGCCGCGTGGCTCTGGATGGACAACCTGAGCACGGTCACCTCGTCCCCGCGCGAGCAGCTGCAGGTCGTGCGGCAGCGTCAGACCTGGCTGCTGTCGGTGCTCTACATCGGCACCTTCGGGTCGTTCATCGGCTACTCCGCCGCGATGCCGCTGCTGATCAAGCTGAACTTCTGGGTGCCCGAGCCCGCGCCGCTCGGCACCGGCATCTACTTCGCGTTCTACGCCTTCCTCGGCGCCGGCGTCGGGTCGCTGACCCGTCCGTTCGGCGGGTGGCTGGCCGACCGCCTCGGCGGCGCGCGCGTAACCCTCGGCGCCTTCGTCGCGATGGTCGCCTTCACCCTCGGGGTGCTGTGGACGGTCAGCCGACTGACGCCGAACCCGGCCGCCGACCCTGCCGTCGCCACCGACAACGCCGGGTGGTTCCCGCTGTTCCTCGGCTTCTTCCTGTGCATCTTCGCCGCGACCGGCATCGGCAACGGCTCGGTCTACAAGATGATCCCCGCGCTCTGGCGGGCCGAGGCCGAGCGCTCGACCGTCCCGGGCACGGCCGCGCGCGACGCCGCGCTCGCCACCGCCACCCGGCAGTCGTCCGCCGCGCTGGGCGTGATCGGCGCCGTCGGCGCGGTCGGCGGCTTCCTCGTGCCGCTCGCGTTCGCGGCGCCGTGGGTCTCCGACCCGCTCGCGGCCACGCGCGCGGCCTTCACCGTCTTCACCGCCTACTACCTGGCCTGCGCCCTGCTCACGTGGGCGCTCTACCTGCGCCGGCCCGTGCGCGCCCACGGCCTGGCGACCGCCGAGATCTGATGACCGAGACCCAGGCGCAGACCCAGACCCAGACCCAGACCCACTGCCCCTACTGCTCGCTCCAGTGCGGGATGCGGCTCGTCGGCCGTCGTGCGCCCGAGGTGCGGTCGTGGGACGAGTTCCCGGTCAACCGGGGCGCGCTGTGCCGCAAGGGCTGGTCCGCGGCGGGGCTGTACGGGTCGCGCGAGCGACTGACCTCCCCGCTGGTGCGCGATCGCCGGACGGGGGAGTGGGCCGCGGTGTCGTGGGACGACGCGCTCGACCGGGTCGCCGACGGGATCCGGGCGGCTCAGGCACGCGGCGGACCTGATGCCGTCGCGGTGTTCGGTGGGGGCGGGCTCACCAACGAGAAGGCGTACTCCCTCGGCAAGCTGGCGCGCGCCGCGCTCGGCACCTCGCAGATCGACTACAACGGCCGCTGGTGCATGTCGTCCGCCGCCTCCGCGGGGATCCGCGCGTTCGGCGTCGACCGCGGCCTGCCCTTCCCGCTCGCCGACGTCGAGGAGGCCGACGTGCTGGTGCTCGTCGGGTCGAACCTCGCCGAGACCATGCCGCCCGCCGCTCGCCACCTCGACCGGCTGCGCGAGCGCGGTGGTCGCGTGGTGGTGGTCGACCCGCGCCGTACGCCGACCGCGGACCGCGCCGACCTGCACCTGCAACCCGTGCCCGGGACCGACCTCGCGCTCGCCCTGGGCGTGCTGCACCTGCTGGTCGCCGCCGGCGCAGTCGACGAGGACTACCTCGCCGCGCGCACGGTCGGGTGGCCGGAGGTCCGCGCGTCCGTCGCGTCGTGGTGGCCCGAGCG
>JAYSEC010000060.1:9929-16466 GCA_041914085.1 Nocardioides sp. | reverse complement strand
ACGCCGCGCTCCTCGGCGACCTCGATCGCGCGGTCGTAGCCCGCGTCGACGTGGCGGATGACACCCATCCCCGGGTCGTTCGTCAGCACCCGCTCGATCTTCTCCGCGGCGAGGTCGGTGCCGTCGGCGACGGTGACCTGCCCGGCGTGCAGCGACCGGCCGATGCCGACGCCGCCGCCGTGGTGGAAGGAGACCCACGTGGCGCCCGAGGCGGTGTTGACCAGGGCGTTGAGGATCGCCCAGTCGGCAATGGCGTCAGAGCCGTCGAGCATCGCCTCGGTCTCGCGGTAGGGGGAGGCCACCGAGCCGCAGTCGAGGTGGTCCCGACCGATCACGATCGGTGCGGACAGCTCGCCGCTGGCGACCATCTGGTTGAACCTCGCGCCCGCCTTCGCGCGGTCGCCGTACCCGAGCCAGCAGATGCGGGCCGGCAGGCCCTGGAACTGCACCCGCTCCGCGGCCATGTCGAGCCAGGTGTGCAGCCGGGCGTACTCCGGCTTCTCGTCGGCGGGGAACAGCTCCTTGATCGCCCGGTCGGTCGCGGCGATGTCGGCCGGGTCGCCGGACAGGGCGGCCCAGCGGAACGGTCCCTTGCCCTCGCAGAACAGGGGCCGGATGTACGCCGGCACGAAGCCGGGGAACTCGAACGCCCGGTCGTAGCCACCCTTGCGGGCCTCGTCGCGGATCGAGTTGCCGTAGTCGAAGACCTCCGCGCCGGCGTCCTGGAACTCCACCATCGCCCGCACGTGGCGGGCCATCGACTCCTGCGCGCGCTTGGTGAAGCCGCGCGGGTCCTCGGTGCGCTCGCGCTCCCAGTCGTCGTACGACGTCCCGGAGGGGAGGTAGAACAGTGGGTCGTGGGCCGAGGTCTGGTCGGTGACGACGTCGACCAGCGGCCCGTCGCCCTTCGCCACGCGTTCGAGGTGGCGCTCGAGGAGCTCCGGCAGCAGGTCGGCCGCGTTGCCGAGCAGGCCGATGGACAGCCCACGGCGCTGGTCGCGGGCCTCGAGGGCGAGCTCGATCGCGTGGTCGAGGTCGCGGGCCTGCACGTCGAGGTAGCGCGTCTCGAGGCGGCGGTCGATGCGGTGCTGGTCGCACTCGACGCAGATCGCGACGCCGTCGTTCATGGTGACGGCCAGCGGCTGGGCGCCGCCCATCCCGCCGAGGCCGGCAGTGACCGTGATCGTGCCCGCGAGTGTCCCTCCGAACCTCTTGTCCGCGACGGCGGCGAAGGTCTCGAAGGTGCCCTGCAGGATGCCCTGGGTGCCGATGTAGATCCACGACCCGGCGGTCATCTGGCCGTACATCGTGAGGCCGAGGTCCTCCAGGCGGCGGAACTCCTCCCAGTTGGCCCAGTCGCCGACGAGGTTGGAGTTGGCGATCAGCACCCGCGGCGCCCACTCGTGGGTGCGCATCACGCCGACCGGCTTGCCCGACTGCACGAGCAGCGTCTCGTCGGCCTCGAGGTCGCGCAGGGTGCGGACGAGGGCGTCGTACGCCTCCCAGCTGCGCGCCGCCTTGCCGGTGCCGCCGTAGACCACGAGGTCCTCGGGCCGCTCGGCGTTGTCCGGGTCGAGGTTGTTCATCAGCATGCGCAGCGGCGCCTCGGTCTGCCACGACTTGGCACTCAGCTCGGTGCCGCGCGCGGCATGGATGGGAAGCCTGTCGTTCACTGCAGTTCTCCGATCACGGATGCGGCGGCCGCGAGCACGGCGCCGGACTGGACGAGGTCGACGACGGTCTCGATCTCGGGTGAGAGGTGGCGGTCGGGGCCGGGGCCGGCGATCCCGTTGCTGCGGAGCAGGTCGACGACCGCGCCCGTGGCCGGGGAGGGCGTGAGCGGCGCACGCAGGTCGAGGGCGCGGGCGGCGGTGAGGACCTCGACGGCGACCACCCGGGCCAGGCCGTCGACCGAGCGGCGCAGCTTGCGCGCGGCGTTCCACCCCATCGAGACGTGGTCCTCCTGCATCGCGCTGGAGGGGATCGAGTCGACCGACGCCGGCACCGCGAGGCGCTTGAGCTCGGAGACGATCGCGGCCTGGGTGTACTGGGCGATCATGTGGCCGCTGTCGACGCCCGGGTCGTCGGCCAGGAACGGCGGCAGGCCGTGGCTGCGCGCCTTGTCGAGGAACCGGTCCGTGCGCCGCTCGCTGATCGACGCCACGTCGGCGGCGACGATCGCGAGGAAGTCGAGGACGTACGCCACCGGCGCGCCGTGGAAGTTGCCGTTGGACTCCACGGCGTCGCCGAGCACGACCGGGTTGTCGATCGCGCTGGCGAGCTCGCGGCCCGCGACGGCGGCGGCGTGCTCGACGGTGTCGCGGGCGGCGCCGTGCACCTGCGGGGAGCAGCGCAACGAGTAGGCGTCCTGGACCCGGTTGCAGTCGCCCGTGCGGTGCGAGGCGACGATCGCGGAGTCGGCCATCAGGGCGGTGAGGTTGGCCGCGGAGAGCGCCTGGCCCGGGTGCGGACGGATCGCCTGCAGCTCGGGGGCGAAGACCCGGTCGGTGCCGAGCTGGCCCTCCACGCTCATCGCGGCGGCCACGTCGGCGGTGCGCAGCAGCATCCGCAGGTCGGTGATCGCCATGACCAGCATGCCGAGCATGCCGTCGGTGCCGTTGATGAGGGCGAGGCCCTCCTTGGCCACGAGCTCGACCGGCTCGAGGCCCGCGGCGGCGAGCGCGTCGGCCGCCGACAGCAACGTGCCCTCGGCGTCGCGCACGTCGCCCTCCCCCATCAGCGCGAGCGCACAGTGCGACAGCGGCGCGAGGTCGCCCGAGCAGCCGAGCGAGCCGTACTCGCGCACGACGGGCGTGATGCCGTGGGTCAGCAGGCCGGCGAGCAGCTGGGCGGTCTCACGGCGTACGCCGGTGCGGCCCGTCGCGAGCGTCGAGAGGCGCAGCAGCATCAAGGCGCGCACGACCTCCCGCTCGACCTCCGGGCCGGACCCGGCGGCGTGCGAGCGCACGAGCGAGCGCTGCAGCTGGGCCCGCATCTCGGTGGGGATGTGCCGCGTGGCGAGGGCACCGAACCCTGTGCTCACGCCGTAGGACGGCGTCTCTGCGGCGGCGAGCGTCTCGACCACGCCACGGGCCCGGTCGATCGCCGCCAGCGCGTCGTCGGTCAGCTCGACGGCCGCCCCGTGACGGGCGACGTGGACGAGGTCCTCGAAGGAGACGGGGCCCACCCCGACCTGGATCGTCTGCATGCGTTCATTGAAGCCCTCGGACTGCGGCCGTCACCAGAGCCGTCGGACCGCCGCAGTCTGGGATACGAGACCCGGTGCCCACCCCGGAGGGGGAGCAGTGGTGGCACGCGGTGTGGCACGGTCGAGAGGAAGAGCGGCCGTCCGGGCCGCGGGGAGCAGGTCATCATGAGCACCACCGCTTGGATCATCGTCGTCGTCGTCGCCGTGCTGGTCGTCGCAGCACTCGTCGCCTGGATGCTCGCGCAGCAGCGCAAGAAGAAGCACGTCGAGCACGCCGAGCACCTGCGCGAGGAGGCACGAGAGCACGCCAGCGCCATCCCCGAGAGCCAGGTGCGCGCCCGCGAGGCCGAGGTCGAGGCCGAGCGCGCGCGCCTCGAGGCCGAGCGTGCCCAGCAGAAGGCCCAGGAGGCGCAGGTCGCCGCCACCCAGCAGCAGGCCGTCCACGAGGACCGGCTGCGGACCGCCGACCAGGTGGACCCGCGGGTCGACACCTCCTCCGAGGACTACGACCCCGACACGGTGCTGGACGCCGACGACCCCCGCCGTACCGACGGCACCGACGGCTCGCGGCGGGCCTGACCACGGCAGGGAGGACCGCCCGCGCCCCGGGTCCCGGCGCCACGTTTGGGGGATGACGGCGCCGGCGCCGGTGTCTAGCCTCGTCGTGAGGGATCACGATGCCGGACCTGGTGCTCACCGAGACCGAACAGCGGGCGCTGCGCCACTTGCTGGCCGCCGAGCCGCGCCCGGGGTCCCCGTTGCCCGCGCGCGACGTCCTCGAGCGCCTCACGCAGCTGATCCCCGCGGACGCCGTCGAAGCCGTCTACCAGGACGGCACGTACGCCGTCACGCACGCGATCTGCCTCGGGGACACCGGGGAAGAGGAGGTGGACCTCCCCGAGCCCGGGGACGGACCGCACTACCTCGGGATCATGCACTGGCGGGCGAACCCCCTCGCGGCCCAGAAGTGCTTCGGCGGGCTGGTGGGGGACTCCGACGGGCTCTGCATCGGCTTCCGCAACGGCGCCGACGGCCTGGTCCAGATCGGCCTCGGGCGCTGGCACGGTCCGTTCGTCGAGCGTGACATAGCGGTGCTGCGGATGCTCGCACCCCTCCTCGCTCGGCTCTCCCGCGAGCGCCTGACCCCCAGCCTGCCGGTCTCGCTGACGACGCAGGAGCGGCGGGTGCTCAGCCACGTCGCCGCCGGCCGGTCCAACGCCGAGATCGCGCAGGCGCTGTTCGTCGCCCCCTCGACGGTGCGCAAGCACCTCGAGCACAGCTATCGCAAGCTCGGCGTGACCAGCAGGGTCGCCGCCGTGGCCAGGCTCCAGGGCAGGGACCTGCCCGACCTGGACCTCCGCGAGCGGCTGGAACGGCTGCACGCCTCCGGGTGAGGTGCATGTTCGCTCGAACGCGAATACCGCCGCCCGGGTCGCCGTCGGACGCTGTCAGCAATCGACGTCCGACGAGAGGACCCACCATGAACCGTCTCCGCACCCGCGTCGTGCTGGCCTCGACGCTCCTCGTGGCCGGCTCGGCGCTGCTCCCCGCGGCCGCCACCTCCGGCGCGACCCGCGGCGGGTCGCACCACCACGGGCACCACCACCCGCAGCCGACCCCCTCCACCGAGAGCGGACGGGTGGTGCTGGACTGGGAGCGCATCGCGTTCGCGACGATCTACCCCGCGACGCCCATCCCGGTGGGTGTCCCACTGCTGGGCTACACGTCCACCGCGATGTACGACGCCGTGCGCGCCTCGTCGTCGCGCCACGACAGCTCGGAGACCGCAGCCGTCGCGCAGGCGGCCCACGACGTGCTCGTCCACTACGTCCCGGCCGCCGCCGCGTCGCTCGACACCAGTCTGACCACCTCGCTGGCCGGGGTGCCGGACGGCAGCGCGGAGGACCGCGGCGTCTGGACCGGCAAGAAGGTCGCCGCCCGGCTGATCGAGGAGCGGGCCGACGACGGCTACCTCGACACCACCATCCACTACACGCTCCCGCCGGGCGTCGGCACCTGGCAGCCCGTCCCGCCGGCGACCGACATGCTCGGCGCCTGGATCGGGTCCATGGACCCGCTCGTGGTGAAGCGGCTGGCCAGGGTCAACGGCCCGGACGCCCTCACCAGCGACGACTACACGACCGACTACAACGAGGTGAAGCTGCTCGGGTCCGCGACGTCCACCGTGCGCAGCACGGCACAGACCGACACGTCCCGCTTCTTCAACAGCAACTCGGCGACCATGGTCGGTGACGCCCTCGTGCGCTACCTCGAGGCACACCCCGAGACCCTCCAGGACACCGCGTGGCTGTTCGCCGCCATCCACAGCGCCATGACGGACTCGCTGATCACGTGCTGGCAGCTCAAGCGCGACGTCGGGTTCTGGCGGCCGATCGAGGCAGTCGCGGGGGCGGCGGACGACGGCAACCCCGACACGCAGCCGCAGGCCGGGTGGACTCCGCTCCTGGCCCCGACGCCCCCGTACTCCGACTACGTCACGGGGCACGGCTGCCTCACCAGCCCGGCCGTCGAGGTCATCCGCACCCGGCTCGGCGAGACCACTCCGCTCGAGCTGCGCTCGTCCAACTTCCCCACCGCGCCGCGCACCTACCCCAGCCTCAGCGAGCTGGAGCACGACGCGCTGAACTCGCGCATCTGGGGCGGCCTCCACTTCCGTGACGCCATGTCGGACGGCTACGCCATCGGGCACCGCACCGCCCGGGCGGTGATGCACCGCCTGGACTGACACCGGACCGACGTCACGGTCAGGCCCTCGCGATCACCGACGAAGGTGGCGGAGTGCGCTGCACGCGAGCAGGGGTGCTGCCAGACTGGCGGCATCCCTGACTCGTGAAATGAGGAAGCCCCGTGACCACGCTCATCAGCATCACGCTCATCGTCATCCTCGTGATCGCCCTCGCCCTGGTGGTCCCGATGGTCCGGCGGAAGAACCGCGAGGCCAACGTCGCGCGCGCCGAGCAGCTGCGGTCCGAGGCGGCCACGAGCGCGCAGACCGTGCTGCCGCCCGCCCAGGCGCGGGCCGCGGAGACGGAGGCGAGCGCCGCGGAGGCCCGCGCGATCGCCGAGCGCGCCGAGGCCGAGGCCGAGCAGGCACGGCTGGCGGCCAGCCAGGCCGAGGCCGAGCACGAGGACCGGATCCGCGCGGCCGACCGGCTCGACCCGCGCGTCGACCACCAGGCCGAGGACTACGCGCCCCAGGTGCCCGGCACCGACGACGTGGGCCCCACCCCGCCGGCCGAGGTCAACGCCGAGCCCAGCGCCGAGACCAGCACCGACGAGCCCGCGTCCGGCGGCGCCCCCCTGCTCCC
>JAYSEC010000060.1:0-9829 GCA_041914085.1 Nocardioides sp. | reverse complement strand
CCAGCGCCGAGACCAGCACCGACGAGCCCGCGTCCGGCGGCGCCCCCCTGCTCCCGCGCCGTACCCCCGGCGCCAACGAGATGCCGGGCAAGCCGATGGAGAGCGAGGGCGGTGGCGGCGGCTGGTTCACCCGCAAGGACAGCACCGACTCCTGACCCCGCGGCGACCCGCGCGGCAGCCGGACGTGCCACGATCGGCCCCGTGAGCCAGGTCCCCGCCGCCACCCGCGCCCTGCGGGTGCTGCGCTTCCTGGCCACGCAGGCCGACCCGGTCCCCCTCGACCGGATCATGCGGGCCTGCGACCTGCCGCGCAGCACGGCGTACCACCTGCTCAACACCATGATCGACGAGGGCTTCGTGGTGCACCTGCCCGACGAGCACCGCTACGGCCTCGGCGTCGCGGCCTTCGAGGTGGGCAGCGGCTTCACCCGTCAGGAACCGCTGGCCCGGCTCGCCCGCCGGCCGCTCGCCGAGCTGGTCGACCGCACCGGCCACGGTGCGCACCTCGCGGTCCTCCACGGCCGCGACGTCCTGTACGTCATCGAGGAGCGCGCGCCGGGTCGCCCGCCCCTCGTCACCGACGTCGGCGTACGCCTGCCCGCCCACCTGACCGCCAGCGGCCGGGCGATCCTGGCCGCACTGCCCGCGAGCCAGGTGCGGGCCCTCTACCCCGACCGCGGCGCGTTCGTGGACCGGCACGGCAAGGGACCGTCCTCGCTCAGCGCGCTGCGCTCGATCCTCGCCGAGACCCGGCAGGGCGGCCACGCCACCGAGAACGGCGAGGTGACGCCGGGGCTGCAGAGCGTCGCCGCCGCCGTGCTCGACCACAACCGGCACCCCGTCGCAGGCGTCGCGGTCACCTTCGCGAGCGACTCCGACGCGGACCCGGCCACCATCGCGCGGACGGTCACCGCCACCGCGGCGCAGCTCACCCGGAGGGTGAGCGGCAGCCTCGCGACGTAGCCCGGGAAGGCACCCCGTCGTTGGACCCCTGACCGAGGAGCCGACAAGGAGCAGCCGTGACCCCCACGCCCCACCCCGTCCAGCGTGTCCTGATCTCGGTGCTCACCGCCCTCGGCGTGGTGACCGGTGGGGTGCTGACGGCCGCCCACGACCCGGCTCCGTCCGCCAGCCTGTCGTCCACCTACGACGCCCAGGCCCGGGAGCGGGCAGAGGCCGCGGCCGAGCGGCGTCCGCACGCCCACACCGGCGCCGCCGGGACCACGGCGGTCCTCGACGGCGGCCACGGGCACGTGCACGACGACCCCGCCACCAAGAACGCGATCAGCCGGAGCGGGGAGGCCGCGACCGCACCCGACCCGACCACCGGCCGCGAGCGCGCCCGGAGCCGCGCCCGGGTCGCTGCCCAGCGCACGCTGGGCGAGCCGCGGCTGACGAAGGTCCCGCTGCGCAGCCCGCGCCGGAGGGTGCCGGAGAGCAGGTACGCCATGGCCGGTGGCTGCTACGCCCTCGGCGGGCGGCCGCTCTTCTTCCAGGCGACCGGGCTGGGCAGCTACCTCCTCCACTCCGCCGAGCGCACCTTCCTCGCCGCATCGTCCGGCGGCGCCACCACGTGGGCCGCGAACCCCTCCCCTGACGCGGACTGGGCGGTCCGCCGCACCGGGCCGGGGCGGTTCACCTTCACCCTCGCCGACGGCCGCGGGCTGCGACGTACGTCCCCCTCGTCCGCGACGGGCTTCGGCACCGGCACCGCCGAGCCCCTCGCGCTGCGCCGCGCCGACGGGTGCACCGCCGTCCCCGAGGTCGCGACGAACGTCTCGGGGCGCCCCTTCGGCGGGGCCACGTCGTTCCAGGAGGTCCGGGGCTACGTCGACCCGCACGTGCACGGCCAGACCCACGAGTTCCTCGGCGGGCGGGTGATCTGCAGCCCGCCCTTCCACCGGTACGGCGCCGCCGCGGCCCTCGTGGACTGCCCCGACCACCAGGTCGCCGGCGGGCGCGGCGCGCTCCTCGAGGACGTGCTGGCCGGCAAGACCCCCGGCACCGGCCACGACCCGGTGGGCTGGCCGACGTTCTCCTACTGGCCCAACCCGCACTCGCTGACCCACCAGCAGGTCTACTACAAGTGGCTCGAGCGCGCGTGGCGCGCCGGCCTGCGCATCCACACCAGCCTGCTCACCGAGAACCACGTCCTGTGCGCGGTCTACCCGCTGAAGAAGAACTCCTGCGACGACCGCGACGCCGTCCGCCTCCAGGCACAGGACATGCGCGCCATGCAGGACTACGTCGACGCCCAGTACGGCGGCCCCGGCCGCGGCTGGTACCGCATCGTCACCGACCCGTTCGAGGCGCGGAGGGTCATCAACCAGGGCAAGCTCGCCGTCGTCATGGGCATGGAGACGTCGGTCCCGCTCGGGTGCAACGTGCAGCTGGGGCGGCCGACCTGCACCGAGGAGCAGATGCTCGCCGAGCTCGCCGAGATGAGGCGGCTCGGCGTCAGCCAGATGGAGCTGACCAACAAGTTCGACAACGCCTTCACCGGTGTCGCCGGCGATGCGGGCACGATCGGCCCGCTGACCAACAGCGCCAACTTCCTCAGCACCGGCTCGTTCCTGCGGATGCGGCAGTGCCCGGCGGGCAACCCGCCCGGGGCGGAGGACAGGCTCCAGTCGCCCAACCTCGGCGACCTCGGCGGCGAGCGGCAGACGACCGAGCAGGACGCGATCTTCGGGGCGATCTGGAAGCTGTTCGGCGACGTCGGCGTCCAGCCGGCGCCGGTCTACCCGGCCGGCCCGCACTGCAACCAGCTCGGCCTGAGCCCGCTCGGCGAGCGCCTGCTGTCGGCCATGATCGACAGCAGGATCCTGGTCGACCCCGACCACATGAGCGTCGCCGGCCGCACCGCCGCCCTCGACTACCTCGAGCAGCAGCAGGCCGCGGGCCGCACGCCGGGCGTCGTCTCCTCGCACTCGTGGTCGACGCCCGACGCCTACCCGCGGATCTACCGGCTCGGCGGCTTCGTCGCGCCCTACGCCGGCGACTCGACCGGCTTCGTGGAGAAGTGGCGCCAGCACCTGGGCTGGACGGACCCGCGCTACTACTTCGGCTTCGGGTTCGGCTCGGACATGAACGGCTTCGGGTCGCAGGGCGACCCGCGCGGAGCCGGCGCGAGCAACCCGGTGACGTACCCCTTCACCGGCCTCGGGGGCGTCACCATCGACCGGCAGCGCAGCGGGGAGCGCGTCTTCGACGTCAACACCGACGGCGTCGCCCACTACGGCCTGTACGCCGACTGGGTCGAGGACGCCGAGCACGTCGCGGGCGCCGACGGGGCGGCCCTCGCCGACGACCTCTCGCGCGGCGCCGAGGCCTACCTCCAGACCTGGGAGCGCGCGTGGGGCCTGGCCCCGGACTCGTGCCGCAACCCCGGACTCCGGATGACCGTGCGCGCCTTCACGCGGGCCGCCGACGCGGGGCTGGGCACGCGTGCCCTGATGCGCCGCGTGGGCCAGCCGTGGCAGCGGCTCGGTCGCGAGTTCACCTACTGCGCGCGGAGGCCCGGCACGCCGCGGGTGCTGATGACGGTCGAGCTGTCCCGCAGCGGGACGGTGGTCGGCGTCCGCCGGCGGTGAGCGTCAGCCGTGGGTGGCGCGGCTCCGGGTCGGCATCGGGTCGGAGCGCACGCCCTCGGTGTCGGTGACCTCGTCGGCCGGCACGACGGCCTGGAAGACGCCGGGCTCGACGTGGAGCAGGCCGAGCTCGTCGGCCTCGGCCTGCGAGGCGGGCGTGACGAGCACGAGGGCCTGGTCGCCGACCTGCTGCAGCACGCGCACCCGGCGCTCGCGCCACCGTGCCACGATCGCGATGTCGAAGACCTCGCACTCGGAGACCGGGACGACGCGGGCGTGCACCTGCGGGCGTACGGGCTCGAAGCCCTCGGGGACCTGCTCGTCGCCGACCCACACCATCTCCACCGACTGCTGGTCGGAGGTGTAGGAGCACGGCAGGTCGAGCGCGCCCTGCTTCGCGCGCGGCCCGATGAGGTGCAGCGGCGGGAAGTAGCCCTTGGCGCCCTGCCACCCACGGGCGGCGCCCTGGTAGCGGGAGAACTCCTTCTCCGTGCCGTCGAGGCCGATCCGGACGAAGCGGGCACTCACCGGCATCCGGGTCAGGGTCAGGATCCACACCGGAGCGGCGTTGCGCAGGAACCCGGTGGGATACGTCGGCCACGGCACGTCGGCGTGGCCGGGGGCGTTGGTGGGCACCCGCAGGTCCATGAGGGGGTGGGTGCCGAAGCGGACCACGTCGACGTGGTCGGGCGCCTCGCCGAACGGACCGTCCTCCCCGTCGAGGCCCAGCGCCCGCACCCGCTCGACCGGCGTGAGGCCGATCAGGTCGTCGGGCCGGTAGACGGCGCCGGTGAGCCAGTCGTAGCCCTGGTCGACGATGCGTCGCGACACCTCGGGGACCAGCAGCTTCTCCAGGACGGTCATGACTCGCGCCTCCTCGGGTGGATGGAGGTCACCCTCTCATCGACGTCGGTGAGCTCCGACACCGGCGCGGAGCCGTGCCAGCCGTTGTAGCTGTCACCGGCCAGGCCCTCCCGCTCGGCCAGCGCGCTGTCGTTGGTGAAGAAGCCGCACTCGTCGCCCGAGACGGCGCTGATCGCCACCTCCCCGCCGCGCCACCTGGCCTTGGTCTTGACGGAGAGGAAGTCGTCGAGGTCTGCCATCTCGGTCCGCACCGGTCCGGACGGTGACGGCAGGCGCACGAAGTCGCGGCCGTGCGACTCGACCTGGACCTGCTCCCCGCCGACGACGGCGTAGAGGCCGGAGGGCCGGATCACTGGACCGGCATCCACATCTTCGTGCCCATGTAGTCCGTGAGGACTGCCACGAGCTCCTGGCCACCCGAGCTGTCCATCCGCCAGATCTGCGACCCCTCGGGCATGGTCGTGGGGGTGTCGGTGCGGAACTCGGGGATGCCGCCCGAGGTGTAGCCGTTGCCGGTGAACGGGTTCTCCGGGTCGAGGGCGTCCTTGTCGTAGCTGCCGTTGCCGCCCAGGTCGGAGTGCCGCGGTACGTCGAGCCCGCTGGGGTCCGTCTGGTCGTAGCGCAGGACGTGGATGTCGCCGTCGTCGGGCGAGAAGGGCGAGTCCTTGTAGTCCAGGCCGAGCTTGTCGTGCATCTCGCGCGGCGTGTGCAGCTGGTCGACGTCCTCGGCGCGGGAGGTGAACCCGAAGGTCTGGTCGGTCTTGAAGTAGGGGTTGGTCTCCGAGCTCCCACGGAGGTAGTCGTCGACCGTGCTCTGCGGGATGACGCGCTGCATCGGCGTCCCCGGCTCGACCCGGATCGCGTCCCGGGCCTGCACGAGCCGGTCGATCTCGCCCGGCGTGAGGTCCTCGATCGGCTTGTTGACCAGCCCGCGCAGGTCCTCGGGGAGGTCGTCGAGCCGGCGGATGCCGGTGAGCTCGTCGAAGCGGTCGAGCTTGCCGAGGTCGGCGAGCTCGTCGAGCCGATTGAGGTCGCCGAGCGCGTCGATCGCGTCCAGGCCGCTCTTGGCGCCGCGGGTGGCCAGCGCACCGGTGCCGGCCGTCGCCACGGCGATGATCGCGTCGGGCACGAGGTGGCCGATGGCGCGCGCCGGGTCGTCGGCCCAGGTGTCCCAGTCGAGCAGGGCCTTGCCCAGCTCCTTGCCGAAGCCGATCGGGTCGGTGGTGAGGCCGGTGTAGATCCCCTTGGCCATCTCCCACGCGTTCTCGGCGGAGAGCTCGTACTTCTTCATCAGCTCCTCGGGCGTCAGGTCGCCCGTCGCGAGCTTGTAGGCGTCCATCACCATGTTGACCGGGCTGAACGGCACCATGGTCAGCAGGTCCCAGACGGCCTCGCCGGCGCCCTCGAGGATCCCGCCGACGAACTTCAGCCCGGACTCCCACCAGCTCGGCTCCTCCGGTGCGTCGGCGCACCCGGCTCGGACCTCGCCGGCGCACACGTGGGCCGCGTTGTCGAGGTCGGCCCGCGCGGCGGCGAGCTCGGCGAGCGCGTCCTGCTGGATCGGGGCGCCCCAGTCGCGGAAGGGCTCCGCCGGGTCGGTGCCGCCGCTGCTCCAGTAGGCCTGCATCCGGCCCATGTAGGAGTCGTACTGGGTGCGTGCGCTCGCCGACTCACGCTGGCCGCGCTCGTACTCCGCACGGGCCTGCTCGGCGCGGGCCTGCGCGTCCTCGAGCTCGCCGGCGTACGTCCGGAGGCCGGCGGCGGCCTTCTTGAAGCCGTTCCCGGCCTTCACCCAGCGCTCGGGCTCGAGGTCGTGGGCCTCGCGGAACTCGTCGGCCGCGCGGCCGGTCCACCCGGACACGTCGATCTTGGCGAGCGCGTCGCCGGTGTCGTAGAACAGCTGGCCCTTCTGCTCCATGGTCAGCGCCTTGGCGCGGATGTTCGCGGGGTTGCCCTCGATCTCGAAGTCCGGCATCTCACATCACCTTGATCGCGGCGATGGTGCCCTTGAGCCCGGACAGGGCGTCGTAGCCGGCCTTGTCGGTCTCGAAGTAGTTCATCGCGATCTTGCCCAGCCGTCCGGCCATCTCCTCGACGTCCTGGCAGAGGTTGTTGACGCCTTCCTCCCACCGGTTCTTGAACTCGTCGAGCGCGTCCCAGACCACGTCGCTGCCGACGTCGCCCTTGCCCGGCACGAGGTCCTCGACGTCCTTGTCCTTGAACAGCTTGACGGTGTCGTTGAGGCCCTGGGCGGCCTTGCCCATGCTCTCGAGGTCGACTTCGTAGTCGTAGGACGGCATGGCTGTGGAGTTCCCCCTCGCGACCCGCCTCAAACCGACGGAACTCGCGCACCGTCGCGGGTGTGAACCCGCCCGTGCGGGGTATGGGTCCGGCGACACCCGAACAGGAAGGGGGCGGTCGTGGCCGTCGGACTCGTCTACGCCGAGATGCAGGCAGCCGCCCAGGCTGCGGCCGACGCGGTGGAGCCGTTGCAGCAGGTGCTGCGCGACCTCGCCGCCACCATCGAGACCGAGGCCGGTGCGGGCTTCAAGGGCCAGGCCGCCGCGGGCTTCGGCGAGGCGATCAACGCCTGGTTCGACGTCGCCGTCACCCTCGGGCCGATCCTCGAGGGCTACTCCCAGAACCTGATGTACGTCGCCCAGGAGCACGCCACCAACGACGTCGCCCAGGCCGAGCGCGCCGGGCAGCTCGCCGACCGCCTCGGAGGTGGTCCCCGATGAGCGAGCGCGGACTCGTCGTCCACCAGTCGGCCCTCTCCTCGATGGAGTCGGCGCTGGCCGACGCCACCACCTCCCTCACGCAGCAGATCGACGACCTGCTGCAGGAGGCGGAGCGGCTCACCCCCGGCTGGGAGGAGAGCAGCGAGTCCCACGCCGCCCACCTCGAGTACCAGCAGAAGCTCCGCGACGGCGTCAAGCAGCTCACCGACGCGCTCGACCAGGTGCGGCAGAAGCTCGCGACCTACCGTGAGGACGCCCGCGAGATCGAGGTCGAGAACGTCGCGATCGTGAACTGATCGGCCGCGCCGCGACCGCTGAAGTTACCTGCGGGTAGGATCCTTCTCACTCGTACGGGCCCTGCCGCCGCCACCGGGGGCGGCCATATGCTCCGGCTCGTACGGCCCCGACCGAGGAGCAGTCCTTCATGCAGATGTTCGCGATCGTCGTCTCGTTCGCCCTGACCGTCGCCGCGGTGGCCATGCTGGTGCCGGCCGTACGCCGCATCCTGAGCGTGGTCAGGTCCGGCCAGCCGGCTCCCGGGCGCAGCGACAACCCGGCCGGGCGTGCCGTGACGATGCTCAAGGAGACGTTCCTCCACACCCGGATGCTCCAGTGGCACTGGGTCGGCATCATGCACTGGTTCGTCTACATGGCGTTCATCTTCCTCAGCACGGCCGTGCTCGCGGCGTACTTCCAGCTCTTCCAGCCCGACTGGGCCTACCCGGTCATCGGCCACTGGTACCCCTTCGAGTGGTTCATGGAGGCCATCGGGGCGCTGAGCACGGTCGGCATCGTCTTCCTGATCATCTACCGCCAGAAGCACCACCCGCGGTCCGAGGGCCGGCGCAGCCGCTTCTTCGGCTCGACGTTCTGGCAGGCCTACTTCGTGGAGGCGCTCGCGCTCCTCGAGGGTGCGGCGATCCTCTTCGTCCGCGCCGCGGAGTGGCGCCTCGACGAGGAGGCCGGGCGCGCCCACTACCCGTTCTCGTCCTTCCTCGGCGACGCGATCTACCCGAGCTCCGTGGGCTCGCTCGAGAACCTCATCTACCTCATCGCCACCTTCAAGATCGCGCTCGCGATGATCTGGCTGATGGTGATCGCCCGCAACCTGACCATGGGCATCGCGTGGCACCGCTTCACCACCTGGTTCAACATCTTCTTCAAGCGCGAGGCCGACGGCAGCACGGCGCTGGGCGCCATGAAGCCGCTGACGTCCGACGGCAAGGCCGTCACCCTCGACGACATCGACGACCTCGACGAGGACTCGGTCCTCGGCGTCGGCAAGGTCGAGGACTTCTCCTGGAAGGGCATCCTCGACTTCACCACCTGCACCGAGTGCGGCCGCTGCCAGTCGCAGTGCCCCGCCTGGAACACCGAGAAGCCGCTGTCCCCCAAGCTCCTCATCACCAGCCTCCGCGACCACGCGTACGCCAAGCACGACGGCGCCGAGGCGCACGCCGAGCGCGCCCTGGTGGGCGTCGGCTCGAAGGGGGAGACCGCGGGGGCGGGCACCGACGTCCTCGACTACTTCTACAACCCCGCCGACGGCGACTTCGTCATCGACGAGGACGTGCTGTGGAGCTGCACCTCCTGCGGCGCCTGCGTGCAGCAGTGCCCGGTCGACATCGAGCACGTCGACCACATCATGGACATGCGGCGCTACCAGCTCCTCGTGGAGTCGAACTTCCCGGCCGAGCTCAACCAGCTGTTCAAGGGCCTGGAGAACAAGGGCAACCCGTGGAACATGTCGCCCTCCAGCCGCATGGACTGGGCCAAGGGCCTCGAGTTCGACGTCCCCGTCGTCGGGGAGGACCTCGAGTCGCTCGAGTCCGTGGACTGGCTGTTCTGGGTCGGCTGCGCCGGCGCCTACGAGGACCGCGCCAAGAAGACGACCCGTGCGGTCGCCGAGCTGCTGGACATCGCCGGGATCTCCTTCGGCGTGCTCGGCAACGGCGAGACCTGCACCGGCGACCCGGCCCGCCGCGCCGGCAACGAGTTCGTCTTCCAGGGACTCGCCCAGCAGAACGTCGAGACCTTCAAGGAGTACAAGGTCAAGAAGGTCGTCTCGACCTGCGCCCACTGCTTCAACACGCTCAAGAACGAGTACAAGGACTTCGGCATCGAGCTCGAGGTCGTCCACCACACCCAGCTGCTCAACCGCCTCGTGCGCGAGGGCAAGCTGACGCCGGTCAAGGACGGCGCGGGCGCCACGAAGCGCTCGATCACCTACCACGACCCGTGCTACCTCGGCCGCCACAACCAGGTCTACTCGCCGCCGCGCGAGCTGCTCCAGGTGCTCCCCGGTGCCGAGTACGTCGAGATGGAGCGCAACTCCGAGCGCTCGTTCTGCTGCGGTGCCGGTGGCGCGCGCATGTGGATGGAGGAGAACCTCGGCGAGCGGATCAACGTCAACCGCACCCGGGAGGCCGTCGGGACCGGCGCCGACCAGATCGCGGTCGGCTGTCCGTTCTGCCGGGTGATGCTCTCCGACGGGCTCACCGCCCAGCAGGCCAAGGGCGAGGCACGCGAGGAGGTCGAGGTCCTCGACGTCGCGCAGATGCTCCTCGCCTCGGTCAAGGGCGAGCAGGCGACCAAGGCCGCCCCCACGTCCTCCCCTGCCGCCGCCCCCGCCGC
>JAYSEC010000059.1:2818-16513 GCA_041914085.1 Nocardioides sp. | reverse complement strand
ACTCGAACCAGGTCGTCACGCGGCGAGCCTAGTCGGGTCGCAGCGCTCGCTTCGCTCACGCTCTCACGTTCAGGATGTCTCGCTGAGCCCTTCGCTGCGCGAAGGGCTCAGCGGAGAGGGCGGGATTCGAACCCGCGGTAGGTCTCCCTACGACCGCTTTCAAGGCGGTTCCGATCGGCCGCTCCGGCACCCCTCCTCGTACGACGACGCGCGCCGCACACCGCGGGACTCTACCCAACGCCCGCAGGTCCCACCCCGGGCACGGCCGGTGCCGTGCGGACGTGGGAAAATCCGGGGGTGACCACCGAGAACGCCACCGTCCACCGTCTCGCGCCCGCCGTGGCGGCGCGCCTGCTGGGCGTGGTGCTGGTGGCGGTGGCGGTGCTGATCCTCCTCTGCACGTTCGCCATCGCGGCGCTCGACCTGCACACGGTCTTCCTCCTGGTGCCCGTCGGCCTGACCATCGTGGTGCTGGCGGCGAGCTGGTGGGCCTGGCGGGAGAAGGGCTGGGTCGTGCGGCTGACCCCCGAGGGCTATCGCGTCCAGTGGGTGCGCGGCGTGGGCGCCGCCGCCGCGCGCTGGAAGGACGTCGAGGACGCGGTCACCACGACCGTCGCCGACTCCCCCGTCGTCGTCCTGCGCCTGCGCGACGGGCGCACCACGACGATCCCGGTCGAGATGCTGGCGGTGGACCGCGAGGCGTTCGTCCGCGACATCCAGGCCCACCTCCAGCAGGGGCACGGCCTGCGCAAGTGGTGACCTGATTCGGCGCGAGCGCCGTGCGCCTTGTAACCTTCTGTGCGCCCGGTGCTCGCCGGGCATGGAGGCGTCGCCTAGTCCGGTCTATGGCGCCCGCCTGCTAAGCGGGTTTGGGGCTAAAACCCCATCGAGGGTTCAAATCCCTCCGCCTCCGCAGTGGCCGGCCCCCTTCCCCGGAAGGGGGCCGCAGCCCTGCGCCCGACGCGGCTTTTGCAGGAACCTGCAATGCACAGACCTGCAGATCGATCGCACTGACGCATCGCCGGGCAGTGAGCGACAATTAACTGTCATCCCCTGTGACATCGTGACAACGAGGTGAAACCCCATGACCCCAGTACGCCGCATCGCAGCCGCAGCACTCGTGGCCGCTCTAGGCTTCGGATTCGTCGGCCTGGGTGCTTCCCCTGCAGACGCCGGGATCGACACGACCTGGGGCACGAAGACCAAGGCGCCCCACTGACCTGCGCGTGCCATGATGGGCACGCAGTGAAGAGCTGAGTCACGGACCCTCTCAACCCCCCACGAGTCCTGGTCCGACGGCCTCCCCCACAGGCCCAGACCCAGCTCACGAGGGCAGCAACCTCCGGGTTGCTGCCCTCGATCTTTTCCCTCAGGTGGATGCGCCCGGCTCGTCGGTCTCGCGCCCGGAGATGCCGCGCTTGCCCATCTCGTAGCCGAGCTGGAAGCGGGTCTCGACCTCGAACTCGTTCTTGAGGTCGGCGACGTAGCCGGCGTACGTGCGCGGGCTGACGCCGAGGCGCTTGGCGCCCGCGGGGTCGGCACGCCCCTCGAGGAGCATCCGGATGGTCATCGCGCGCTGCTCGGCGGCGATGTCGCGCATCAGGGAGGTCTCGCTGCTGGTGAACGGGCGGGCGCGCTCCCAGTGCCGCTCGAACATGTCCACGAGGTAGAGCACCATCGACGGCTCGCTGATGACCATCGCGACCGCCAGGCTCTGGTGGCTCGGGATGATGGCGACCCGCCGGTCGACCACGATGAGCCGGTTGAAGAACTCGTCGAGGGTGCGGACCTCGGCCCCGGCAGCGGTCACCGCGGCGACGTACCGGCGGGTGTCGGTGCCGCGTCGTGCGGCGTGCTGGTAGAGGGTGCGCATCTTCACGCCGCGCTTGAGGGTCGCGATCTCGCGTGCGGTGACCTCACCGAGCTGCTTGACCCCGCGCCGGTCCTGGGGCTGGGCCGTCAGCAGCTCCTCCTCCGCGTCGTTGACGAGGGAGTCGAGGAAGTTGCGGATGGTGGCCTCGCCGCGGATCTCGGCGAACGGGCCCCCGACCGCGCTGGGCGAGCGCCGCCACGCGTGCGAGAGGGTGCCGAAGGCCTGCGCCCAGTGGGCGGACTCGGCGATCAGCTCGGCGCCCTGTTGGCCGAGCGGGGCGACGACCTGCGCCTGGACGGCGGCCGGGTCGACCGCGCGCCACTGGGTGCCGTCCTCGCTCTTCACCACGAGGCCCACCTCGGTGAGGATCGTGAAGGCCTCGTGCAGCTCGCCGCCCTTGACGATGCGCTTGTCGGCGGCGCTCAGGCCGCCCGAGGTCACGATCTCCTCGTAGAGAGGGGTCGACTGCTCCTCGAACACACTGCGTTCGTGCTGTCCCAAGGGCATGACTCACCTCCGGCTCCCCGACCCCAGTGGGAGGATCGTGCCACATCGGTCCCACCCGCGAGGGCGCGTCCGGCCCGCGACGGCGCCGACCCCCCCCCCGGGGGCGGGGGCGGGGCGGGGCCGGCGCAGCCGGGGGGGGCGGGGCGGCGGCGGGGCGACGCGGCGAGTGGGTGTCGAGCTCGGTCCACAGGACGGCCGGGAGGTCGTCGCCGAACTTGTCGAACCACTCCTGGATCTGCGGGATCTCGGCCTTCCACTCCTCGACGTCGACCGCGAGGGCCTCGGCGAGCTGCTCCTCGGTGAGGTCGAGGCCGTCGACGTCGAGCGAGCCGGGCGCCGGGACGTGGCCGATCGGGGTCTCGACAGCGGCGGCCTGGCCGTCGATGCGCTCGATGACCCACTTGAGGACACGGCTGTTCTCGCCGAAGCCGGGCCACAGGAAGTCGCCGTCCTGGCCGCGGCGGAACCAGTTGACGTAGAAGATCTTCGGCAGCTTGGCGGCGTCGTTGTCCTTGCCGACGTTGATCCAGTGGCCGAAGTAGTCGCCGGCGTTGTAGCCGATGAACGGCAGCATCGCCATCGGGTCGCGACGCACCACGCCGACCGCGCCCACGGCCGCGGCGGTGGTCTCCGAGGAGAGCGTCGCCCCCATGAACGTGCCGTGGTTCCAGTCGCGGGCCTCGGTGACGAGCGGGATGGTCGTCTTGCGGCGACCACCGAAGAGGATCGCGTCGATCGGCACGCCGCGCGGGTCGTCGTACTCGTCGGCGAGGATCGAGCACTGCTTGATCGGGGTGCAGTAGCGGCTGTTGGCGTGGCTGGAGAGCTCGCCGGTCTCGGCGGCGATCTCCGGGGTCCAGTGCTCGCCCTTCCAGCTGGTGGCCTCGGCCGGGGTGTTCTCCAGGCCCTCCCACCAGACGTTGCCGTCGGGGGTCAGCGCCACGTTGGTGAAGACCGAGTTGCCCTTGCGGATGGTCTCCATGGCGTGCGGGTTGGTGTGCTCGTTGGTGCCCGGGGCGACGCCGAAGAAGCCGAACTCGGGGTTGACGGCCCACAGGCGGCCGTCCTCGCCGACCCGCATCCAGGCGATGTCGTCGCCGATGGCCTCGACCTTCCAGCCGGGGATGGTCGGCTTGAGCATGGCGAGGTTGGTCTTGCCGCACGCGCTCGGGAAGGCCGCGGCGACGTACTTGGTGACGCCCTGCGGAGAGGTGAGCTTGAGGATCAGCATGTGCTCGGCGAGCCAGCCCTCGTCGCGGGCCATGACCGAGGCGATGCGCAGGGCGTAGCACTTCTTGCCGAGCAGGGCGTTGCCGCCGTAGCCCGAGCCGAAGCTCCAGATCATCCGCTCCTCGGGGAACTGGACGATGTACTTGGTGTCGTTGCACGGCCACGCGACGTCGTCCTGGCCGGGCTCGAGCGGCATGCCGACGGAGTGGAGGGCGGGGACCCACTGCGGGGACTCGCCGGCCGCCTCGAGCTCCTCGATGCGGGCAAGGACGTCGCTGCCCATGCGGGCCATCACGCGCATGGAGACGGTGACGTAGGCGGAGTCGGTGAGCTCGATGCCGAACATCGGCTTCTCGGCCTCGAGGTGCCCCATCACGAACGGGATGACGTACATCGTGCGGCCCCGCATGCACCCGGCGTAGAGCCCGCGCATGAGCTCCTTCATCTGCTCGGGGTCCATCCAGTTGTTGGTGGGGCCGGCGTCGCGCTCGTCGACCGAGCAGATGTAGGTGCGGTCCTCGACGCGCGCCACGTCGGTAGGGTCGGACGCCGCGTGGAACGAGTTCGGCATGACCTCCGGGTTCAGGCGCGTGAAGGTGCCGGTCGCCTCGAGGGCGGCCGTCAGCTGCGACCACTCCTCGTCGGATCCGGTGCACCAGTGGACGGAGTCGGGCTGGGTCAGCTCGGCCACCTCGGTCACCCACGCCAGGATGCCCTGGTGGGTGGTGGGAGGGGTCGTCTGCGTGTCGATCGTGGCGGTCATGACCGTTTCCTTCAGCGTGCGTAGCGGCTGGTTCGCGCGGCCTCGTTGTCGGCGACTTGCGGGGACGCTAGCCCTTGTGAAAGCACGCACATATTGGATCGATCACAGACCTGTGACGTGGCTCTCGCTACTCCCGCGTACGCCGATGGGGCTGGGCCATGCGCTCGGTGAGCGAGCCTCCGGCGGGGCCGCCGACGGGGGCGTCCGGGTGGATGCTGCGGGTCTCCGCACGCCGGTTGCGGGCCGCGAGCCAGTCGCGGAGGTAGAACTTCGGCAGGATCTTCGCCACCGCGAGCGTGACGTAGACGATGGTGTTGATGGCGACGAACGCCGCCAGCACCGCGATGAACTGGTTGCGCAGGATGCTGTCGGGGAGCAGCACGCCCATCGGGACGACCACGGGTGCCATGTCAGCTGTCCACCTTCACGCCGGAGTCGGTCTGGACGACGTGCTTCCAGTCGGCCTGCTTGGCGAGCGAGAGGTCCCAGATGCCCTTGAGGTAGACGATGTTGAGGAACATCGCGTAGAAGAGCTCCGGAAACAGCGAGAGGCCGAGCAGCCGGGCCTTCCACCCGCCGCGCCAGACCGTCACCACCCGTTCGAGGGTGAACACCAGGCCGATGCCGATCCAGAACGGGAACCAGACCCAGTTCGAGGTCGCCAGCACCATCAAGATGATGAGCGCCAGGTAGGCGCCGAGGGCGATGACGCCGTAGCCGATGCCCAGCTGCTGCATCCAGTAGCGGAAGGTCTGGGGGCGCAGCCCGTAGGCGGCGAGGTTCTCCAGCGCGCCGCGCTGCCAGCGCAGCCGCTGTGCCCACAGGCCACGCCAGTTCGGCATCACCTCGGTGACCACGGTGCACTCGCTCGGCGAGATCATCAGCGCGCCGAGCGTCTTCAGCGCGATCGTCAGCTCGTTGTCCTCGGTCAGGGCGACCGTGTCGTAGACGTCGCCGGGCACGCCGGGAAGGATCTTGCCGCGCTCCTCGGCCACCGCGCGCAGCGCCCGCGGGCGGAAGACCGACGCGGTGCCGGTGAGCACGAACACGCGGCCGCGGCGGCGGCGGAGGTCGCGCTGGTAGCGGGTGTACTCGTTGCGCTGGAACTGCCCGATCAGCCCGAAGCCGTCCTCGCCGTAGAACAGCCCACCGACGGCCATGAGCGCGCGGTCCCACGTGAGCCGGTTGGTCGCACCCTCGAGGAAGCCGTCGTCGAGCGTCGTGTCGGCGTCCATGATCATCACGCAGTCGTTGTCGCCCTGGCCGGGCAGGATCTCGGCGAGCGCCTGGTTGAGCCCGCCGGCCTTCTTGTGCGTGTTGTCGACGGTCTCGAACACGTCGACGCCGGCCTCGCGGGCCAGCCGCACCGTGTCGTCGGTGCAGTTGTCGGCCACGACCACGACCCGCGCCGGTGGCACCGACTGCGACAGCAGGGAGGCCAGGGTCTCGGAGATGCAGCCCTCCTCGTTGTGGGCCGGGATCAGCACCGTGATGGTCACCGGGCCGGCGTACACGCCGCGGGTCTCGGACATCACCAGCTTGGGGGCCAGGGGCATCCGCCCGCCGTCCTCGCTGCGGCGGGCGCGGGTCAACAGCCTGCGCTCGATCCCCGCGACCCCGGCCGCGAGCAGGAGGGCGACGCCCACCGCGGCGAGCAGGATGCGCGGTGCCGGCATCTCGGTGTCGTAGAAGACCTGCCAGATGCCGAAGAGCACTCCCTCGGACGGCCTGCGGCCCACCTCCGGATCCCCGGACGCCACGGCCACCCACAGGGCCACCGCTCCCAGCGCTGCCGAGCCGATGATGGCCAGTCCCACCGACCGCTGAAGCCACCGCATCTGTCCCGAGTCTCCTTCTCCACCAGCAGGCGAGCACGTCTCGCCCGTTCAGTCCTTCGGCACCGCCGCGGCGACGGATGTCCAGAACTCGCTCACGAACTCGTCGTACGACACCGGCTTGCCGATGAGGTACCCCTGGGCGAAGTCGACGCCCTCCTCGCGGCACACCTCGAGGATCTCCGGCTCGGAGACGAACTCGGCGACCGTGCGCTTGCCGAGGTCGCGGGCGATGCCGACGATCGAGCGCATGATCGTGCGGTCCACCTGCGACTCCTGGACGTGGGCGACGAACTCGCCGTCGATCTTCACGTAGTCGAAGAAGAGGTGCTTGAGGTAGTAGAAGGACCCGAAGCCGGCGCCGAAGTCGTCGAGCGCGAACGCGCAGCCGAGGTCGGTCATCCGGGCGGCGAAGTCGCGCGCCATGGCGACGTCGGCCACGGCGGCGGTCTCGGTGATCTCCAGGATGAGGGCCGAGGGGTCGACGCCGTGGGTCCTGAGCGAGGTGGTGATCGCCTGCTCGATCTCGGGGTTGCCGATCGAGAGGCCCGACAGGTTGACCTCGAGCTCGAAGTCCGGGTCGTGCTCGGCACGGATCCGGGCCAGCATCTCCAGGCTCTTGTCGACCACCCACGCGTCGACCTGGGGCATGAGGCCGACGCGCTCGGCGATGTAGACGAAGCGCGACGGCGGCACCAGCTCGTCCTCGTCGCGCAGGCGCAGCAGCACCTCGGCGGAGCTGATCCGGCCCGTGGCGATGTTCATGATCGGCTGCAGGTGCAGCTCGAAGCGGTCGTTCTCCAGGGCGCCCTCGATGCGGCTCTGCCAGTGCAGCCGGGCAGCCGTCCGCGGCCCGCGCTCGTCGCCCTCGGGGAGCATGGCGATCTGGTTGCGCCCGGCTTCCTTGGCGTCGTACATCGTCATGTCGGCGAGGGCCAGGATGTCGGCGGCGTGCTCCGAGGCGGCGCGGAAGGTGACGGCGCCGACGCTGGCGGTGACCCGGCGGGCGACGCCGTCGAGGGTGGCCGCGTGGTCGCGGATCCGGTCCACGACGAGCCCGGCCACGCGCTGGGCCGCACCCTGGTCGCCGTCGGTGAGCAGGATGGCGAACTCGTCGCCACCGAGACGCGCCACCAGGTCGGAGCTGCGGATCGAGCGCCGCAGCAGGCCGGCGATGGTGATCAGCAGCTCGTCACCGGCGTTGTGGCCGAGCGTGTCGTTGACCTGCTTGAAGTTGTCGAGGTCGAGCAGCAGCAGGGCGCCGGTCGCGCCGACGCGACTGCAGCGGTCGAGGTGGCGGGCCAGCTCGGTCTCGAAGCGCCGCCGGTTGGCCAGCCCGGTGAGGACGTCGTGGTCGGCGAGGTGGGAGAGCCGGTCGAGGTAGCGACGGCGGTCGGAGATGTCGACCACGTTGACCATGACGATCTCGCCCATGCCCCGGTCGCCCACGATGGTGCTGCTCAGCGCGACGCTGACGTCGTTGCCACCGGAGTCGCGGAAGTTGCACTCGGTGTCGTAGGTGTCGCCGGGGCGGGCCACCAGCCGGCTGACGTGGTCGTCGATCCGGGACTCCCCGGGCGTCTCGAAGGCGCTGAGCTTGTGGCCGACCATGTCCGGCGGGTCGAGGCCGACCAGGACGGCCATGGAGATGTTGGCGCGGATGATCCGGCCCTCGAGGTCGAGCAGCGCGACGCCGTGCGGGGCGTCGTCGAAGAGGCGCTCGACCCGCTCGTTGGCGACCCGCGCCCGGCGGGTCTGGCGCTCGAGGTCGCGGACGATGCGTTGGAGGACGGGCGCGAGCACGAGCGCGATCGCGGCCCACATCACGGCCCGCCGCCAGTCGCCGAAGGGGTAGCTCGGTGCGCCGACGACGAGGATCGGGATCGCGAAGGTGAGGATCGCCAGGCCGCTCGCCACCCACAGCTGACGGGGTGTCCCCGTGATGGCGAGCCAGAGGATCGGCAGCAGCAGGATGACCGTCATCCCGGTGGAGGACCCGCCCGTGCCCGCACCCGCGGCGTCGTGGACGAGTCCGGCGAACGGGAAGAGCAGGTAGGCGGCGAGGGGGTCGAGCCAGGACCGCTCCGGGCGTCGCTGGCTCATCCAGAAGACGACGGCGACGGGCACCAGGCTGATCGCGGCGAGCACCGCCACCCACAGCGGCCGTTCGTAGGGCGGCAGGAAGACGGTGACCAGGGCCAGCAGCGCGACGATCCCGAAGGGCAGCGCCAGGGCGGGCGAGCCCCGCCGCAGGTCGGCGTACGGCGCCCCCGCAGCGCGGGTCTCCGAGGCGGGTCGTCGCACCCGACCAGACTAGACCAGTCGGGTGCGACGCCGAGGGCTTACTGCTCGTTCTCGAGGTCGGCGGCGACGCGGCGGTGCGCCTCCCAGATCTCCTCGGGCATCCGGTCGAACTGCGAGAGGTGCTCCTCGCGGAACCCCATCTCCTGCTGCCAGCGCTCCTTGTCGATGGTCAGGATGCGCTGGAGGTCCTCGGGCGCGATGTCGACGCCCTCGAGGTCGAGCTCGTCCTCGGTCGGCAGGATGCCGACCGCGGTGCGGCGACCCTCGACCTCGCCGTTCTTCAGCTGGAGCAGCCAGAGGAGAGGACGCAGGTTGTCGCGGTAGCCGGGCCACAGGAAGTGGCCGTCCTCGGGGTCCTTCTGGAACCAGTTCACGTGCGCGAAGATCGGCTGCTCCTTCGCGGCCCCGACCACGTCGAGGTAGTGGCGCGCGTAGTCCCCCTCGCCGTAGGCCATGAACGGCCGGTTCGACATCGGGTCGTAGCGCAGCTGGCCGTCGACGCCCTCGGCGGCGAAGGTGGCCTCGGCGCCCAGGGTGAGGCCGTCGTACACCCCCTCCGCGAGGTCGGTGATGGCACGGATCAGCGGCTCGCGGTCGCGGGTGCGGCCACCGAAGATGATCGCGTCGATGGGCACGCCTGCCGCGTCGTCGTAGTCGGGCGCGATGTTGGGGACGTTGGCCAGCGTCGTGGTGAACCGGCTGTTGGGGTGGGCCCAGTTGGCGCTGTCGTTGTCCTTGCGGTCGGCCAGCGGGGCGCCGGTCCAGTCGAGCCAGCCGTGCACGTCGGTCGGCGGCTTGGGGGTCTTGCCCTCCCACCACACCTCGCCCGTGCTCGGGTTGTAGGCCACGTTGGTGAAGATCGCCTGCGACCCCTCGCCGATGGAGGCCAGCGCGTTGGGGTTGGTCCGCTCGTTCGTGTCCTTGGCGACGCCGAAGACGCCGTACTCCGGGTTCATGCCCATCAGCCGGCCGGTCTTCTCGTCGACCCAGAGCCACGCGATGTCGTCGCCGTAGAACGAGACGTGGTAGCGCTCGCCGAGCGCGTCGGGGGCCGCCATCATCGCCAGGTTGGTCTTGCCGGAGGCGCTCGGGAACCCGCCGCACACGTGGTAGGTCTTCCCGGTCTGCTTGTCGTGGATCCCGATGAGCATGTACTGCTCGGCGAGGAACTTCTTGCTCGCCCAGCCGTCGTACGCGCCCTGCCGCAGGCCGTGGGCGATCTTGCCGAGCAGCGCGTTGCCGCCGTACGACGACCCGAAGTGCAAGATGGTGCGCTCGTCGGCGACGGTCACGAAGTAGCGCTGGTCGTCGGGCGTGCCCTGGCCGAGGTTCTCCAGGTCGCCGGTGACGTGGACCGCGCGGACGAAGGAGTCCGGGTCCTCGAGGTCGTTGACGAACTGCACGCCGACGCGCGACATCCGGATCATGTGCAGCACGACGGTGCGGGTGTCGGTGAGCTCCACGCCGGCGGCCCACGGCGCGAGCTCGTTGCCGGGGGGCGACATCAGGTAGGGGATGACGTACATCGTCTTGCCCTCGGACGCGCCGCGCATCCGGTCGTGCAGCATCGGCTTCATCTCCGAGGCCGGGCGCCAGTTGTTGTAGACGCCCCGGTCCTTCGCGTCGTTCGTCGCGACGATGGTGCGCTCCTCGGAGCGGGCGGTGTCCTTGTAGTAGCTGCGGGAGTAGTAGCGGCCCTCGCCGGCGCGCTGGAGCTCCCCGGCTGCGACGGCCTCCTCGAGCAGCCGGGCGTCGTCGGAGGCGTTGACCACCTCGACGTGCTCGGCCCCGGTGAGCTCGGCGTACTCCTTCACGAACTCGCGGACCCGGGGGTTGGTGAGCCCGGCTTCGTCCAGGACTGCCTCGAGATCTGCCATCGCGCTGCCTCCTCGTGCGGCGGTACGCCGCCTCCTACGGTCTGGTGTCTGCACCATAGGGCACGTCGCGAGTGGCCGAGTGGGGCCGGAAGTCCCGAGTGCACCGGGACGCTCGAGGTGCCCGCCAGCCCCTGATTTCACCCGTCCGCGTGCCGTCGGCTATCCTCGTCAAGTCCTCGCGCCGCTGGTGCGAACGACGGGCGCCTGTAGCTCAACGGATAGAGCATCTGACTACGGATCAGAAGGTTTGGGGTTCGAATCCCTACAGGCGCGCAGGACGAGCGGCCCCGGCATCGAGCCGGGGCCGTTCCTGCGTCTCGGGCAGGCTCGCCCGGTCAGCCCACCTCGACCGGGTCCGAGCAGAAGGTGGCCTGGCCGGCGCCCGCGCGGCCGTGGTTGACCGTGGTGACGCCGTCGACGTCGTGGAAGCCCCAGCTCGGGTCCCGGCCGACGAGGACGCCGACGCAGAAGACGACCGGTCCGGACGCCGGCACCTCGCCGGCGTCGACGGTGGGCGGCGCGTACGCCTGCAGTGGCAGCGGCACGCGCAGGGTCTCCTCGAGGGTCTCGCCGGGCGGAAGCGGCGTCACCCCGATCCAGGGGAGCGCGTCGCCGCCCGCGTCGGACGAGACCGCGAAGACGCGCTTGGCGATCTCCGTGCCGCCGTCGGCGGCGGCCACGACGTAGGCCGTGTCAGGGCGGTCCGAGAGTCGGCCGAAGCTGTCGGGCACGCGGTTGGTGACGAGCACCTCCTCGTCGGACCGGTTGCGCAGCGACCACTCGATCACCAGCTCGTCGCGGCCCGGGGAGAGGGTGGCGGAGAAGTCGACCTCGGGCGCCTCGACGGTGGGGGTCCGCGTCGGCCGGCCGCTCGGCTCGCCCGAGTCGTCCGGCCCCGTGGAGGTGGTCGGTGTGGTGCACGCGGCGAGCGCCGCGGCCAGGCCGATCACCAGCGCGCAGGCGCGAGTCCTCATCGTGCTCCCTCGGTCGGTGGCTCAGTTGTAGCTCTCACGGTCTTCCCAGCCGATCTCATCACGCAGCCCGTTCTCGGTGAGCTCCACCGGGTGGTCGGGGTCGATGATCTCCGGGGTGCTGGGGTCGTGGTCGTGGTCGACCGTCAGCCCCACCGCCGTGCGCTCACCCTGGTTGACGCCGTGGTCCACCTCGTCGTCACCGCTGTAGTCGGTGTCGTCGAAGTTCTCGCTGAAGAAGTCGTAGATGTGCGCCATCTCGTGGTAGAGCCCGGCGATGGGCGGGCGGCCCTCGCCGCTGCCCTGGCGGTGCGGGTTGTACTCGATGGTGCCGTCACCGTGGGCGTAGTTGTTGTCCTCGGTGAGCTCCCGGATCGTCACGGTGTCGCGGTTGATGCCGAGGAAGCCGGAGTTCTCGTGCTCGTCCTGGAGCGCGGCCAGCATCTGCTGCCCGGTGGGTGATGCGGCGAGCAGGTCGAGGTCGGCGCGCACCCGGGCCACGAACTCCGGCGATCCCTCGATCTCGATGAAGTCGGAGAGGTCGTCGAGCTGGATGTTCACGGTGGTCTGCGTCTCGACGTCGTCGGCGTCGTCGTCGCCGTCCTCGCTGTAGGCGGTGTCGCTGCCCGAGCCGCCGTGGGTCGTGTCGTCGCCGCGACCGGCGTAGTGGACGTCGTTCCCGGACCCGCCGACCAAGGTGTCGTCGTCCCGGCCACCCGAGACCGTGTCGTCGCCCGCGCCACCGAGGACGGAGTCGTCGCCCTCGGCGCCCTCGAGGTAGTCCTGGCCCTCGCCGCCGGAGACCGTGTCGTCGCCGTCGAGGCCGTAGGCCGTGTCGTCGCCGTGGCCGCCGTAGAGGTCGTCGTCGCCGCCCTGGCCGTCGAGGTAGTCGCGGTCGGCGCCGCCGGAGACGTAGTTGTCCCCGCCGCCGGCGTCGATGCTGTCGCGGCCGTCGCCGCCCACGTGGGTGTTGTCGCCGTCCGAGCGGTCGCGCACGACGTCGTCGCCCTCGCCGCCGGCGACGGTCACGCGCACGTCGTCGCCGCTCTGGACGGTGATCGTGTCGTTGCCGTCACCGGTGCGCACCACGACCTCCTGGCCCGGAGGCACCCGGTAGGGCACGCCGTTGACGATCACGAAGGTCACGCCCGTGTCCGGGTTGGTCCACACCGTGACGGTGTCGTCACCGTCGCCGGTGTTGACGACCGTCTGGTCCCCGTTGTGGAGGATCCCGGGCTCACCGCTCTCCTCGGGCACGTCGAAGCCGTCGGCACTGCCGTCGGCGACGCTCTCCCACGTGGCGGCGATGTCGTCCCACTGCGCCCGGAGGTCCTGCAGCGAGGCCGAGCCCCGGGCCAGCTGCGCGTCGAGGTCGGCGCGGATGTCGTTCGCCTCTGCCTCGGCGCGCCGGATGCGCTCCTCCTCGGCGTCGTCCTCGGGGAAGAACTGCACCCAGGTGCCGAACCCGACGTGCCGGATGCCCGAGACCGTCGCCCACGAGTTGTCCAGCTGGGCCTGCGCGATGCGCACCACGCCGGCTCCGTCGCGCAGCGCCCCGGCCACGGCACGCGCCAGGTCGCCCGCGGTGTCGAGCGAGGCGACGAGGCGACGCCGGTGGGCGTCGAAGGACTCGGCCGTCCTGCCCTCCCAGCCCGCCGCCATGACCGCACCCGCCTCCGCGTTGAAGGTGTCGCCGGAGCCGGTGAGCGCACTGGCCACGTCGTCCCAGCCGTTGGCGGCCGTCTCGAGGTCAGCGGCCTGCTCGGCGAGTTCCCAGACCCCCTGTCCCATCACTTCACCCCCAGGATCGTGCGGAGCAACGGGTTGGTGGTCACCTCGTTGGCAGTGGCGCGACTGACCCGGGCCGCCTCCTCGTCCTGGGCGGAGATGTCGAAGGCACAGGTGTAGAGGTCGTCCATGTCGGCCTCGAGCACGGCGGCGAGGCGTCCGACCGCGACGTCACCGGCGTCCAGCGTCGCGGTGTGCGCGGCGACGAAGCCGGGGCCGCCGGACGTGTTGCCGGCCGCTCCCGAGTCGACCTGGAGGACAGCCGCCTGGCCGCTCCAGCTGGTGTTGAGCTCGCGGGACTCGGCCAGGCAGGTGTCGGCCAGGCCGCACAAGTCCTCCGGGGTGACCTGCATCGTTGCTCCGTCCGTCGGCTCCAGGGTCTGATCCCTGTGGTGCCCGCCGCGGCGTCACGCCAAACCCGCGCGCACGACCGCCGCACTGGTCGCCAGGTCCACGTCCGCGACTACTTCTGACGGGCAGCCCCGTCCTCCCCGGCCGCCCGTAGGCTCGTCGCGTGCCGCCCATCGACGACTCCACCCGGCCGCGC
>JAYSEC010000059.1:0-2718 GCA_041914085.1 Nocardioides sp. | reverse complement strand
CGGCCGCCCGTAGGCTCGTCGCGTGCCGCCCATCGACGACTCCACCCGGCCGCGCGTCGCCGGGTCGGTGGACCTGACGGCCCGGCAGCGCGTGGCCGGCGACCACCTGCGGATGGTCCACGACCACTTCCGCGAGCAGCTCGCCCAGCTCACGACGGCCGTCGCGGCGCTCGCGGAGGGCGCCGGCGCGAACGGTGTCGCCGAGGTCCGCGAGGCCCTGCACCGACTCGGTCCCGAGCTCGCCGCGCAGCAGGTCTCGGGACTCTGCCGCCAGGTCTGCCGGTTCCTCACCATGCACCACACCATCGAGGACCAGAGCATGTTCCCCGCCGTGGCGACCCTGCCGGCGTACGCCCCGGTGGCGGCGCGGCTCGCCGAGGAGCACCTCGTCATCCACGAGCACCTCGAGCGACTCGACGAGCTGGCGCTCGCGGTGCACGCCGACCCGTCGCGGGTCACCGAGCTGGTGGGGGCCGTCGCGGCCCTGGCCGGTGACCTGCTCTCGCACTTCGACTACGAGGAGACCGAGATGGCCGAGCCGCTCGGCCTCCTCGGCCTCGGGGTCTAGGCCTGCCAGATCCGCAGCCAGTCGACGGACATGCTCTGCGGGAGCTGCTTGTCCTTCATCTCGGAGAGCTCGTAGTCGGAGGCCAGCAGGCTGAGGATGGGGTACTGCGGCTGTCCCGAGACGCCCTTGCTGGTCCGCCAGGTCTCCTTGCCGTCGATGCGGAAGACGTACGACCGGGGCGTCCACTCCACGGAGAACACGTGGTAGTTCTTCGACCAGCCGTCGCGCTTGTTCTTCAGGAAGCTGCGCGGCTTCTTGATCCAGGAGCCGGTCTTCACGACGTGGCCGCGCCGCTTCCAGTGGATGAAGCTCGTCAGGCCGCCCTGAGGGTGCTTGTCGCCGAAGTACTCGATGACGTCGATCTCCGCACCCGCCCGGCGCGGCTTGCCCGGACGCGACGTCTGCGGCTGCAGCCAGAAGCTGCTGTGCTGGCCGCGCCGCTTGTGCATCTTGATGCGCGCGGCGGCGAAGCCGTACCGGAAGGCGACCCTGTTCTCGGTCGAGATGTGCCCGTTGAGGCGGTAGGCGAAGCGGCCGGAGGACTTGCCCCGCTTGAGCGCCGTGCACTTCCCCGAGCGGCTGCGGTCCCTGATCACGCTGATGCGCGCGGCGCCGCCGCGGACCTTGACCGCCTTCGGGCTCCCCTTGGAGCACCGGCGCTTGCTGGCCTTCTCGTAGCTGCGTCCGCGGTGGCTCCACACGGGGGCGAGCGCACGGCCCGAGAACTCGTCGGCGAACGACGGCGTCAGCCATCGCTCCGTGCTCGAGGGCCTGCTGGTGGCGGCGCGCAGGCCGTGGGACCGACCGACCCTCACGCGGTACTCGGCGGCTCGACCGCCGCGGGTCGCGCGAGCCGCGAACTCCGCGCGACCGCGTCGGTCCGACCGGGCGCGGGCGACGGTCTTCCAACCGGAGCCCCGCCTGACCTGCAGCCGCACCGGGCGACCCGCCCGTCGGGGCTTGACGGTCGCGGCGACCGCGACCCGGGCGGTGGCCGAGCCGGCGGTGCGGCGGCCCTGCTGGACGATCTGGGGCATCACCTGGATGTGCGCGCGGGATCGGCGAGCCGCACGGTCGGACGACGTCACGACGGACGGGTTCGCCGAGGCAGTGGCCGACGGGTCGGCTGCCGATCCGGGCTGCGTGGTCAGGAGAAGGGAGGCGGGCATCAGCAGCGCGAGAGCGCTGCCAGCGAGCACGCGACGTGCAGGCATGACGGTATCTCTCTGTGGGGCGATGTCGTTCTTCGTTCCGTTCGAGGGTGTCCGGAGGTCGTCGCGAGACCAAATCGACGTCCGCCGACTGCGCGCTCGCCCGTTCTGCTGTGAGCGGAACCCGTGGGCGGGTCGCCACCGGGCTGGCTACCGTCGGGACATGGGCGAGATCGTGAGGTTCCCCGAGCGGGCAGCGGACCAACCTGTCGAGGCACCGGAGCCGCTGTGGCGTGAGCTGGTCGGACGCGAGCTGCACCGCGAGCGCCTGGACCGCGGCGAGCGGCTGGTCGACGTGGCGGAGCGGGCGGGGGTCTCGATGCAGTACCTCTCCGAGGTCGAGCGGGGGCTGAAGGACCCGTCGTCGGAGATGCTCCAGGCGATCGCCGGCGCGCTCGACCTCGGCCTGCGCGAGCTCGCGACCCGGGCCGCGCGCCCCGAGGCGCTGGCCCTCGCCGCCTGAGGGGCACCGGGTCAGGCGATCGCCGGCCCCTGCTCACGCAGCACCGTGTCGACGATGCCGTAGTCGACGGCCGCCGAGCCCGGGAGCACGAGCGTCCGGTCGGTGTCCTGCCGGATCTGCTCGGCCGTGCGCCCGGTGTGCAGGGCGAGGATCTCCTCGAGGACGAGCCGGACCCGGGCGACCTCGTCGGCCTCGAGGATGAGGTCGGGCACCGTGCCGCGACCCTGCGTCGCCGGCTGGAGCAGCACCACGCGGCCGTGCGGGAGGATCGCGCGCGTGCCGGGTGCCCCGCCCGCCAGCAGCACCGCTGCGGTCCAGGAGGCCTGGCCGACGCAGACCGTCTCCACCCTCGGGCGCACGAACTGCATCGCGTCGTAGACGGCGAGCATCGCGTCGATCGAGCCACCGGGCGAGTTGAGGTAGAGGCTGATCGGCAGGTCGGGGTTCTCGGACGCGAGGTGCAGCAGCTGGGCGAT
>JAYSEC010000058.1:0-16555 GCA_041914085.1 Nocardioides sp. | reverse complement strand
CGCCGAGCGGCTTGGTGAAGATCTGCAGCAGGTAGCCGTCCTCGTCGCGGTCGACCAGGATGCCGCGCTTCTGCAGCTCCTCGATCGGCACCCGCACCTCACCGATCCGCGCGCGCAGCTCGGGGTCGGAGTAGTAGGAGTCAGGGGTGTTGAGGAACTCCACGCCGTTGGCGCGCAGCGCGTCGACGGTGGAGATGATGTCGCCGGTCGCGAGCGCGAGGTGCTGGGCACCGGGGCCGCGGTAGAACTCGAGGTACTCGTCGATCTGCGACTTCTTCTTCGCCACCGCGGGCTCGTTGAGCGGGAACTTCACCCGGTGGTTGCCGTTGGCGACCACCTTCGACATCAGGGCGGAGTAGTCGGTGGCGATGTCGTCACCGATGAACTCGGCCATGTTCACGAAGCCCATGACCCGGTTGTAGAAGCCGACCCACTCGTCCATCTTGCCGAGCTCGACGTTGCCGACGATGTGGTCGAGCGCCTGGAAGAGGCGCTTGGGCTGGTCGTCCTTCTTCTGCCAGCGCGGCTCGACGGCGACGTAGCCGGGGAGGTACGGGCCGGCGTAGGTCTGGCCGTCGACGGTCCGCTGGACGAGCGTGTGGCGGGTCTCGCCGTAGGTCGCGATCGCGGCGATGCGGACCGAGCCGTGCTCGTCGCTGATGGTCTCGGGCTCGCGCACGACGGTCGCTCCGGCCGAGACGGCCTGGCGGATGCACTGGTCGACGTCGGGCACCTCGAGGGCGATGTCGACCACGCCGTCGCCGTGCTTGGCGTGGTGGGCGATCAGGTCGCTGTCGGGCGAGACGGCGCCGCTCAGGACGAACTTGATCGAGCCCGACTTGAGCACGAACGACTTGTGGTCGCGATTGCCGTTCTCCGGGCCGGAGTAGGCGACGAGGTCCATGCCCCAGGCCGAGGCGTAGTAGTGGGCGGCCTGGGTCGCGTTGCCGACCACGAAGCAGATCGCGTCCCAGCCCGTCACCGGGAACGGGTCGGACTCCGCGTCGTACTCCACGAGGCCGACGAGCTGCCGCAGCTGCTCGAGGGACAGGTCGGCCTTCATCTCGTCCACGGTCAGGGCGCCACCGGTCGAGGCGATGTCAGTCGTCATGCGGCCAACCCTCCCAACGCCTCGCAAGGTGTGCAACAGTACGACGAAACGTTGGGCAGGTTGCACAGTCGAGAGGGCCGGATGGACGAGATCGACAGCAGAATGATCGAGCTCTTCGCCAGCGAGCCCCGCCTCGGGGTGCTCGAGGCCAGCCGGCGTCTCGGGATCGCCCGCGGGACCGTCCAGGCGCGGCTCGACAAGCTGACCGCGGCCGGCGTGATCACCGGCTGGGGACCCGACCTCTCCCCGGAGGCGATCGGCTACCCCGTGATGGCGTTCCTGACCCTCGAGATCCGGCAGGGCGCGGGCCACGACGCCGTCGCGCGGCACCTGGCCGAGATCCCGGAGGTGCTCGAGGCCTACACGATCACCGGTGCCGGCGACATGTGGGCGCGCGTGGTGGCGCGCTCCAACTCCGACCTCCAGCGCGTCATCGACCTCGTCCTCACCGAGCCCGGCATCGAGCGCTCGACCACGGTCATCGCCCTCGCCACGCAGATCCCCTACCGCGTGGTGCCCCTCGCGTCGGCGGTCAGTCTCCCGCCCGCATGATGAGGCAGGTCGACGTCGCGTGGGCCACCAGCCGGCCGGCGCCGTCGGTGAGCTGCGCCTGCGCGAGGGCCGTACGCCGACCGCGCTGGATCACCGTGCCCTCGCAGGTCAGCAGCCCGGAGTCGACGGTCACCGGGCGGAGGAACTTCACCGTCAGGTCGACCGAGGTGTAGGTCTCCCCCACCGCGAGGGTGGTGTGCACCGCGCAGGCCGCCGCGGTGTCGAGCAGCGTCGAGATGACCCCGCCGTGCACGCCGCCGAGCGGGTTGTAGTGGAACTCCGCAGCCGGCATCTCGACGACCACCCGGCCGGGCTCCGGCCGCAGGTCGGTGAACCCGAGCGTGTCCATGATCGGGGGGTGCGGCAGCTCGCCGTCGCGCATCGCCTGCAGCTGCTGGAGCCCGTCGAGCGCGAGCAGCCGGGTCAGGTCGGCCTGGCCGGGCGTGGCCCAGGAGAAGGTGCGGCTCTCGGTGGCGTACTCGGGCGGGGTCCGATCCTGGGTCTGCGTCATGGACCCAGCGTGGCACTCCTTGCCTGAGTCTGTCAACGAGACCTAGGCTGGCGGCATGACCGCCACCCCCTCCCCGGGACCGACCGCCCTGCAGTGGTCCACCGACAACTGCACGGTCGGCCGTGCGATGGAGGTGCTGGGCGAGCGCTGGACCTTCGTGGTGCTGCGCGAGGTCTTCAACGGCGTACGCCGCTTCGACGACATGCGGCGCCACTCCGGCATCCCCCGGCAGGTCCTCACCAACCGGCTCGCGCTGCTCGTCGACGCCGGCATCCTGCGCCGCGAGCCCTACCGCGAGCCCGGCCAGCGTGAGCGGCACGAGTACCGCCCCACCGACAAGGGCTTCGACCTCTACCCCGTCCTGGTCGCGGTGCGCGCCTGGGGCGACCGCTACCTCGCCGACCCCGAGGGCTCCCCCGTCGAGTTCGAGCACGTCGGCTGCGGCGCGCAGGTCGACGTGGTGCTCCGCTGCCGCGACGGCCACGAGGTGACCGGCCGCCGCGACGTCGCCACCCGCCCCGGCCCGGGCATCAAGCCGTTCCGCGAGGGCTGACGGCTCACCGCAGGCGCTCGGCGACCTCCGCCGCGGCGGCGATCACCTGAGGGGCCACCACCGACTCGTCGATCGCGCCGTCAAGGGTGACGATGCCGACGCTCGCGCGCAGCCCCTCGACGCCGCGCACGGGGGCGGCCAGGCCGCGCGCCCCGCTCTGCAGCTCGCCACTCGTCACGGCGTACGACGACTCGCCCCCGTCGAGCAGCGTGATGGCCTTGCCGGCCGCGCCCTGCGAGAGCGGGTGGCGGGCGCCCACGCGGTAGGCGACGTGGAAGTCGGTCCACGTCGGCTCCACCACCGCGAGCGCCAGCGCCTCGTCGCCGTCGGCCACCGTCAGGTGCGCCGTCGAGCCGATCGCCTCGGCCAGCGACCGGAGCACCGGCATCGCGAGGTCGCGCAGCAGCGGCTGGACCGCCGCCGCCAGCTGGAGGACGCCGAGCCCGACGAAGAGCCTGGCGCGGGCGTCGCGCCGCACCAGGCCGTGCTGCTCGAGGGTGCTGATGAGCCGGTAGACGACCGTCCGGTTGACCACCAGCCGGTTGGAGAGCTCGGTGACGGTGAGGCCCTCCGGGCTCTCGGCGAGCACCTTGAGCACGCGCAGGCCGCGGTCGAGGGTCTGCGAGGTCTCCGCGGGCATGCCACGACACTAGTGGGGCGCGACGAGGTCGCGCACCGCGTGCGTCAGGAGGACTGGCGCATCGCCCACTCGCGGATCCGGTTGATCCGCTCGTGCAGCTGCTCGGCGTTGGCCACCGCCGCGGGCGGCCCGCCGCACTCCTTGCGCAGGGCGGCGTGGGTGATCCCGTGGGCCTGGCCGGTGCGGTGGTGCCAGGCGGCGACCAGCCCGTTGAGCTCGCGGCGCAGCACCCCGAGCTGCTGGTGGGTGGTGAGCTGCTCGACGGACTCCACGACGCGGTCTCCGCCGCCCTCGCTCTTCTGCCGGCGGGCCCGCTCGCTCTGGCGCGAGTGCAGCAGCTCGCGCACCTGGTCGGGCTCGAGCAGGCCGGGGATCCCGAGGAAGTCCATCTCCTCCTCGGAGCCCACGTGCACCTCGCCGGAGTGGCCGAACTGGGCGCCTTCGTAGAGCACGTGGTCGAAGGAGGCCGTCGAGCCGAGCGCCTCCCACGACATCTCGAGCTCGGAGGAGGCAGCCTCCTCGGCGTTGGCCTGGGCGAGCAGGCTCTCCTCGGCGGCGAAGACGTCGTCGTCGTCGGTGACCCGCCGTCCCAGCACGTGGTCGCGCTGGGCCTCCATGTCGGAGGCGAACTCGAGCAGGTGCGGCACCGACGGCAGGAACACCGAGGCGGTCTCCCCGCGCGACCGGGCGCGCACGAAGCGGCCGACGGCCTGCGCGAAGAACAGCGGTGTCGAGGTGGTGGTCGCCCACACGCCGACGGCCAGGCGCGGCACGTCGACGCCCTCGGAGACCATGCGGACCGCGACCATCCAGCGCTTGTCGGAGTCGGAGAACGTGGCGATCTTCTTCGACGCGCCCTTCTCGTCGGACAGCACCACCGTCGGTGCCTCGCCACTGATCTTCTTCAGCAGGGCGGCGTAGGCGCGCGCGGAGTCCTGGTCGCTGGCGATCACCAGGCCGCCGGCGTCGGGCACGTGGCGTCGTACCTCCGACAGGCGCCGGTCCGCGGCCTCCAGCACCGCCGGGATCCACGACCCCTGCGGGTCGAGCGCGGTGCGCAGCGCCTGGGCGTGCATGTCCTTGGTGAGCGGCTCCCCCAGCCGGGCGACCACCTCGTCGCCGGCGCGGGTGCGCCACTGCATCTCCCCCGAGTACGCCATGAACAGCACGGGGCGCACGACGTGGTCGGCGAGGGCGTGGGCGTAGCCGTAGGTGAAGTCGGCCTTGGAGGTCGGGATGCCGTCCTCGCCGGGGGTGTAGCTGATGAACGGGATCGGGTTGATGTCGGAGCGGAACGGCGTGCCGGTCAGGGAGAGCCGACGCGCGGCCGGGTCGAACGCCTCGCGGACGCCCTCGCCCCACGACAGCGCGTCACCGGCGTGGTGGATCTCGTCGAGGATGACCAGGGTCTTGAAGCGCTCGGTGCGGATGCGCATCGCGAGCGGGTTGACCGCGACGCCGGCGTAGGTGACCGCGATGCCGACGTAGTCGTCGGACGTGCGGCCCTTGCCTGCGGAGTAGGTGGGGTCGATCGGGATGCCGGCGCGGGCGGCGGCCTCGGCCCACTGCGTCTTGAGGTGCTCGGTGGGGGCGACGACGGTGATCCGGTCGACGACCCGGCGGCTCAGCAGGTCGGCCGCGACGGTGAGCGCGAACGTCGTCTTGCCGGCGCCGGGCGTCGCCACGGCGAGGAAGTCCTGCGGCTGGCGGGACTGGTAGAGGTCCATCGCCGCCTGCTGCCAGGCACGGAGGGAGGGCGCGGTGCCCCAGGCGGCCCGGTCGGGCCACGCGGGGGGCAGCGGCGCGTCAGGCCGCCCCGTCACCCGTCGGAGCCCGCGTCGCCACCGGACTGGTCGTCACCGGGGTTGAGCTGCTCCCAGATCTCCTTGCACTCCGGGCACACGGGGTACTTCTCCGGCGCCCGGCTGGGCACCCACACCTTGCCGCACAGGGCGATCACGGGGGTGCCCATGACCATGGCCTCGGTGAGCTTGTCCTTGGGCACGAAGTGGGAGAACCGCTCGTGGTCGCCCGCATCGGTCGGGACGGTCTGACGCTCTTCGATCGTCTGGGTGCCCGGGGAGAATCCGATGGTGCTCATGATGACCAAGCCTAACCCCGGGGTCAGTTCATGTCGGGATCGACGGGCCGGTTCACGTGCCAGGCGAGCATGCCCGGCTGACGTCGCATCACGTCGCGCCACAGCCCGCTGGTGTCGTCGCGGAACGCGTCGCCGGCCTCGCTGCTGACGACGTACCAGCTGCCCTCCTCGACCTCGCCCTCGAGCTGCCCCGCGCCCCAGCCGGCGTAGCCGGCGAAGACCCGCATCGTGGCCAGCGAGCCGTCCACGAGCTCGGCCGGGGTGTCGAGGTCGACCATGCCGAGCAGGCCGGCGACGGGTCGCCAGCCCACCGGCGGGTCCTGCACGTCGCGCAGCCGGGCGACCGCGAGTGCGCCGTCGGTGCCGACCGGGCCGCCTCGGAAGAGGACCTCCGGCTCGGAGACGACGTCGTGCCACGCCTCGAGCACGTCGGCCACCAGGATGTGGGAGGGCCGGTTGAGCACCACCCCGAGGGCCCCCTCCTCGGTGACGTCGAGCAGCAGCACGACGGTGTCCGCGAAGTTGGGGTCCTGCAGCGCTGGTGTCGCCACCAGCAACATCCCCGACGCCAGGTGCATGTCGTCCACTATGACAACCAATCGGTCGTCCTGCGAGTCTCCCTCCCGTCCTCGGGAAGGAGAACACCATGCGTACGACGCCCCTGGCCGCCGCACTCGGACTGGCCGCCACCTTGACCATCGCCCCTGCCCTGACCGCCACCAGCCCCGCCTCGGCCGCCGGGGAGACCTGTGACGGCAAGGCGGCCACGATCGTGGCGGTGCCGGCGACGACGTCCCCGGTGCCGTGGACGCTCGGCACGCCCGGCGACGACGTGATCGTCGGCACCGACGAGCGCGACCGGATCGACGGCGGAGGCGGCAACGACACCATCTGCGGCCTCGACGGCGACGACCACCTCGTCGGCGGCGCCGGCGACGACCGCCTCTTCGGTGGCCTGGACTGGTACTACCCCGACGACGACTACTGGGGTGACGTGGTCGAGCCCGGCCCGGGCGACGACCACGTCGACCTCGGGGCCGACGGCGGCTGGCAGGACATCGACTTCGTCGACAGCGTCTACGCCGACCAGGTCTCCTACGCCAACGCGGCCGGTCCGGTCACCGTCGACCTCACCACCCTCACTGCAACCGGCGAGGGCACCGACACCTTCGCCCCGACGCCCGCCGGGAAGTTCACCGGCATCGTCGGTTCGCCGTACGACGACGTGCTCACCGGCGGACCGGCGGACGACCAGGTCCACGGCGGCGGAGGCGACGACCGGATCAGCGGCGGGCCGGGCGACGACCTGCTCCACGGCGACCTCAGCTGGGACCCGGACGAGCGCAACCACGACACCTCGGTCCCCGGCGTCGACGTGGTCGAGGGCGGCGCCGGCGACGACGTGGTCGGTGGTGGCCACGGCGCCGACACCCTCCGCGGTGACGACGGCGACGACTACCTGGTCGCAGCCAAGGACGCCGACGGGACGGCGCTGGACGGCGGCGAGGGCGACGACGACATGCTCACCGCCCAGGGCACGACGGCGCGTGGCGGCGCCGGGGACGACGCCTTCGAGCTCGGCATCGGCCGCGGGAGGAAGGCGGACCGGTCGCGGACGCTCGCCGGGGGCGGTGGCCGCGACAAGGTGACGCTGTCGTCGTACGTCGGCGGGAGGAACCGCTACGACGTCACCATCCACGTGCCGAAGCGCCGGATCGACGTCGGTGGAGGACGCTTCGCGAAGGTCACCGGCAGCGAGGCGTTCGTGGTGGAGGGCAACGACGGCCCGGGGCTCATCGTGTTCCGCGGCAGCAACGTTCCGGAGCTGTTCCGGCTGCGCTGGGTGATGAAGACGCGGGTGCGCGCGTTCGGCGGCGGGGGCAACGACGTGCTGGTCAGCGGGTACGCCGCCGACGTGCTCGACGGCGGACCCGGCCGCGACCGTCTCGACGCCAGCCGTGGACGGGACCGGTGCCTGCGCGGTGAGGCGCTGAAGGGGTGCGAGCGGCGCCGCTGAATCCTAGGCTGCGCGGATGACCACGCACGCCTCGCAGCCGACCCCCTCGCGCCGGCCGCGCTGGTCCGCCTCGACCCGCGACGCCCTCGTCGACGCGGCCGAGCAGCTCTTCGCCGAGCACGGCTACCAGGCCACCTCCCTCGACGCCATCGTCGCGGGGGCCGACGTCACCAAGGGCGCGCTCTACCACCACTTCAGCGGCAAGCAGGCGATCTTCGAGGCGGCCTTCGAGCGGGTCGAGGCGCGGGCGACGCAGGGCATCGCGGCGGCGAGGACCGGGCACGACGACCCCTGGGAGCAGGCGCTGGCGGGGTTGCGCGCCTTCCTGGCCGCCGTGCAGGAGCCGTCGTATCGCCAGATCGTCGTCTCCGACGGGCCCTCGGTCCTGGGGCACGCACGCTTCCGCGAGCAGGAGGAGCGCTCGACGTACGCCGTCGTGGACGAGGTCGTGCGCTCGGTCCTGACCTCGGACGACTGGGAGCTCGACGCACCCATGCTCGACACCTTCACGCACATCTTCTTCGGTGCGATGTCGGCGGCCGGCGGGTCGGTCGCGGCGAGCGAGGACCCGGCGGCCGCGGCCGACCGGGCCGAGGCCGCGATCGGCTTCGTCCTGACGGGGCTCCGGCGGCTGCTCGAGGGCGGCGTCGGGACGCCCGGGCCGGGCGCTACTTGGCGAAGGTGACGTTGCCGTTGGCGGCGGGGACCAGCTCGATCCACACGCGGCCCGCGGGCACCGTGAGGTCGCCCGACTTGGTGGCCAGCTCGATCGCGCCGGTCAGGCCGTCCTTGGTCCACGTGCCGCGGATGACCCGGCCACCGTGGAAGAGCAGCGCCGCACCCGTGCCCTCGAACTTGGTCTCCGGGACCGGGTAGCCGGCCGGGTCGCGGTAGCCGGCGTCGCCGACCTTGACCCGCAGCACGAGCACCGAGTCGGCCGGGAACTGGTCGCCCTCGGCGGCGTAGGAGTCGGTGTTGACGTAGCCGCCGCCCTGGAACTGCCAGGAGGTCGAGTGCGCGCCGAAGTCGGCGGTGAGGGTGCGCGCCTTGCCGCCCTTGGGCAGGTCGGCCTCGGTGCCCCAGGGCAGGTACGGCGGCGGCTCCTCGTCGGCCTTGAGCCGCTTGGAGATCTCGCCGAGGCGCGCGAAGAGGTTGTAGGGGGCCGAGCGGGAGCTCTCGCGGTAGACACCCGGCGCGCCCTCGGTGATCCACGGGATGCCCGCCGCGCGGACGCGGTTGAGCGTGACCTGCGCGGCGCCGCTGGTCACCACGGTCGCCCCCTCCGGCACGATCCCGATGTCGCTGGCGCGCATCGACCGGACCGGGCCGATGTCGGAGGGCACCGTGGAGTAGTAGAAGGCCGCGAGGCGGGTGTAGCCGCCCTCGACGAGCTCCTCGACGACCAGGTCCGCGGCCCCGAGGCCCACCTGCGGGGCGCTGGAGGACGTGTTGTCGACCTTGGTCACGATCACCGGGTGCTTCGGTGCCTTGCCCGTGCGCTCGAGTCCCGTCAGGGGCCAGTACGTCGGCTCGGGCGGCTCGCTGGTCGCCTCCGAGGTCGGCTCCTCGGGCGACGCCGCGGGCGCCTCCTCGTCGTCGCCACCGCCGCACGCGGCGAGCAGCAGCGAGGCCGCGACGACCACGGCCGCGACGGCCTTGGACGAGGAGGTGTGGGGACGGTGACGCACGGGGAACTCCGATCGAGCGGGGGTTTTGCTGCCTAGCAAGTGTGGGGGCGCGCCCTCCCCGATGAGGGAAGGCGCGCCACAGGGTAGATCAGCAGGATGTGCCTACCAATCCGAGCCTTCCACCGGCATCCGGAGGCGGCTCAGCGACGGCGCAGCGTGCCGCCGAACCAGCGAGAGGTCCACGGCACCGCGACGCGCACGCGCTGGCCCGAGCCGGGGGCGTGCACCATCACGGCGTGGCCGCGCGACCAGCGCAGGAAGATCGCGGCGTGGTAGACCCCGCCGCTGCCGTAGAAGAACATCAGGTCTCCGGCACGCATGTCCTTCTTGGCGATGCGGCGGGCGAAGCCCGCCTGGGCGCCGGACGTGCGCGGGACGTCGAAGCCGGCCCGGCGGTAGCTGTAGAAGACCAGGCCGGAGCAGTCGAAGCGGGACGGGCCGGCGCCGCCGTAGGCGTAGGCGTCGCCGCGCTGGCGCATGGCCGTGTCCTTGGCGCCCACGACGCGCCGGCTGACGCGCTTGCGGGCGGTGACCTCGGCGCTGGTCTTGGCGCTGGTCTTCGCGCTGGTCGGGGTCGTGGTGCCGGGGTCGCGGGTGGCGGTGTCCCCCGCGGCGGTGGCCGGCAGGGCGGTCATCGTGGATGCGGTGACGCCGAGGCCGGCGAGGGCGAGCGCGCAGGCTCGCGCCGTACGAGTGATCGCAGGCATGAGTGTGTGTCCTTTCCCACGCCTGTGAGGTGAGCTGTCGGGTTGGGGCTGGAAGGTGCCCCGCCACCGGGTGGTGGCTTCACCCCGAGCCGGGCGCGCGCAGACCTGGGCCTGCGCGGACCGGCGTGGAACCTGTGGGTCCCCCACTCCTGCCCTCGACGTTCTCGGGGGGCCGTCCCGGTCGGGCAGGACTCGGCGTTGCCCGGGACGGAGGTGCTGAAATCGCCATCCAACGTGGCAGACCCCGTCCCGGGGTCCAAATCGCGGTCAGCCGAGCTTGCGCCCGCCGTCCACGTAGAGCGTCTGCCCTGTGATGAACGACGCATCGTCGCTGCAGAGGAACGCGGCCGCCGCGGCGATGTCCTCGGGCTGGCCCACCCGGCGCACCGGGGTGGCCTCGGCGTTGACCCGCTGCAGCTCCTCGGGCTCCATCTTCAGGCGCCGCGCGGTGGCGTCGGTCATCTCGGTGACGATGAACCCCGGCGCGATCGCGTTGGCCGTGATGCCGAAGGGGCCGAGCTCGATGCCCAGCGTGCGGGTGAGCCCCTGGATGCCCATCTTGGCGGCGGAGTAGTTGGCCTGGCCACGGTTGCCGAGCGCGGAGACGCTCGAGAGGTTGAGGATCTTCCCGTACTTCTGCTCCACGAAGCGCGACTGGGCGGCCTTGGTCATGTTGAAGACGCCCTTGAGGTGCACGCCCATGACGAGGTCCCAGTCCTCCTCGGTCATCTTGAACAGCAGGTTGTCGCGCGTGATGCCGGCGTTGTTCACCAGGATGTGGATGCCGCCGAGCTCGTCGACCACGCGCTGCACGGCCGCCTCGGCCGCGGCGCCGTCGACGACGTCGCAGCCGATGCCGATGGCCCGGGCGCCGTCGGTGAGGTCCAGCCGGCCGGCCGCCTCCTGGGCGGCGGACTCGTCGAGGTCGAGGATCGCGACCGAGGCTCCCTCGCTCGCGAAGCGCTGGGCGATGCCGAAGCCGATGCCTCGTGCTGCTCCGGTGATGACGGCGACTCGCTGGTCGAAACGGCCCATGGGAACTCCTGCGCTCGAGGTGGAAAATCGGTGAAGGACCTGCGCCGTGCAGGCTATCGACCCGCTGCGATCGCTACGGTGTGGGGATGGGCCGGAGGGATTTCGGGGCCGCTGCGGTCGTGGCGGTCGTGATGGCGCTGACCGCTGCGCTCGTGGCGTGGACGCACCACCTGCCGTTGCGCGACCCCGACGGGGCCTCGCTGCCGACGTGGTTCCGGTTGCCCGTGATCGTGGCCTCCGCCGTCCTGCTCGACGTGCTCGCCCGGTGGGCGCTGGTCGTGCGGCGCAACCGCACGTTCATCGGGACCTCGATCAGGGCGGTGCTGGTCGAGCGGTGGAACCGTGACCAGATCTGGTTCACGCTGACCGGCCTGGTCACCTGGTACGTCGCCTACGTCGCGTTCCGCAACCTCAAGAGCTTCGTCCCCTTCGTCACCGACCGCATCGCCGACCCGGAGCTGGCGAGGATCGACCGCGTCCTGTGGCTCGGCCAGGATCCCGCGGTGCTGCTCCACGACGTGCTCGGCACGTCGTGGGCCAACTGGGTGATGGCCGCGGTCTACCTGATCTGGATCGGCCTGGTCCCCGCGAGCCTGGCGATCGCGCTGGTCTGGACCCGCCGGTCGGCCTACGGCGCCTGGTACGTCACCGCGGTGTCGGTCGACTGGTGCCTGGGTGTGGTCCTCTACTACGCGCTGCCCTCGCTCGGGCCGACGTACTCCCACCCCGAGTGGTTCGCCTCGCTGCCGCGCACGCCCAACAGCGAGGTGCGCGACATGCTGCTGTCCGACCGGATCAAGGTGCTCGCCGGTCCATGGGACACCGGTGCCGTCCAGACCATCGCCGCCTTCGCCTCCCTCCACGTGGCCGTGATGCTCACGATCTGCCTGACCGTGACGGTGATGCGGCTGCCGCTCACCATCCGCGTCGCGAGCTGGACCTTCCTGGCGCTCACCTGCCTGGCGACGGTCTACCTCGGCTGGCACTTCTTCGTCGACGTCCTCGCCGGCTTCGTCGTGGGTGCGGCGGCCTTCGTGATCGCCGCGCGCGCGACCGGCAACCCGCTACGACGGCGCCAGGAACCGTGGACCTTCCGCGCGGCGCTCGACGTCTCGGCGCCCGCGCCGGAGGCCGACCCCCTCGCCGGGCACCGCTGAGCGACTCACCAGACCCAGGACCGGACCTCGGTCGCCGCGAGGACCTCGCGCCAGGCCTCGTGGCGACCGAGCCGGGTCAGGACCGTCTCGTCCTTGCTGACGGGGTCGAGGAGCGTGAGCGTCGCACGCGTCCTGGTCGAGGCGCAGTCGTCCCTCTGGTGGGCGAGGACGAGCCGGTCGTCGCGGGTCCCGACGAGCGACAGGGCGCCGGTGCTGCCCGGCACCCGCACCAGTCGGGCCTTCCCCGCGTCCGTCTGCCGGGTGAGGAAGGCGCCGCCACAGCCGCCGTAGGACTCGTACCAGGACCGTCCCTGCACCTCCCGGACGTCGCCGTCGTCGAAGACCGGCGACCCGGCGGCGCGCGTCCTCGCGGTGTGCCGGATCCCCAACGCACCGGAGGTGCCGGCGAGGTCGACACGGCGCAGCTGGCTCCACCGCGTGGCGCCGCAGGTCGCGACGACCGAGTCGGCGTCGTACCAGCGACGCGGGATGCACGACCCGCGGGTGTCGATCACGCTGCTGGTCCCCGCGGCCAGGTCGGTGACCCACCACCGGCGACCGGCCGCCGTGACCAGGGTGCGGCCGTCGGCGCTGGTGATCGCCGACCCCTCGGTCCGCGCCGGCAGCCAGGTCCGCGTGCCGTCCCAGTCGAGGGTGCCGACCCGGCCCGGCCGGCGTCCGGACCCGTAGGTGCCCATCAGCACGCCCGAGCCGTCGGGTTGGAGCGCGAAGAAGGCGCCCCGCCGGGGTGGGTCGATCGCGTGCGTCGCGCCCGTGGTGACGTCGTACGACACGAGGCGGTCGCGGTCGCCTCCGGTCAGGACGCGCAGGAGCGCGGTGTGCGTCTCCGGGCGCCAGTCGGCGATGAGGAAGTCGCCCGGGTAGACGTCGGGCGGACCCTCCTCGAGGTCGACGGTGAAGACCGGGTGCCGGACGCCGTCCGGCGTGATCACCTCCAGCGAGCGTGCCAGACCCGCCGCGTTGCGCTTCTCGAGGTCGCCCTGCGTCACGACGGCCACGACGGAGTCCGGGCCGAGCTGGTCGGCGGCGACGGTCGCCGTGGTGGGCGCGGGCAGCCCCGCACGGTCGGCGGTGGCGGTCGCCGGGCTGGCCCCGGTGGCGTCGGCTGTCGCCGGCAGGGTGCTGCCGAGGCCGGCGCCGACGAGCGCGAGCGCGGCCAGGCCGCGGCGGATGGTCGGTGTGGTGTGCATGTGTCCCCCTCTGTCTGACCGGGAGACGTCGCAGCGGTCGGTTTCGTTGTCCTAGGTGCCGGCCAGTGCGTCCCGGAGCTTCTCGGCGTACGCCGCCGCCTCGCCGTCGGCGTACGTCGTGCGCGGCCAGAAGAACCCCCGCAGGCCGTCGCCCTTGGTGCGCGGGACCACGTGCAGGTGGAGGTGCGGGACCGACTGGCTGACCGTGTTGTTCATCGCCACGAAGGACCCCTGGGCACCGAGGCCGTCCTTCACCGCGGTCGCGAGCCGCTGGGCGGCGGCCAGGAAGCCGTCGCGGAGGCCCGCGGGCAGGTCCGGCAGGGTGTCGACGTGCTCGCGGGGCACGAGCAGGACGTGCCCCTTGAACACCGGCCGGGTGTCGAGGAACCCGACGAAGTCCTCGCTGTCGAGCACGACCTCGGCCGGGAGCTCCTGGGCGACGATCCGGCAGAAGACGCAGCCACGCGTGGTGTCGGTGTCCATGCAGGTAGCCTCCCACCCCACCGGCCGCCTCAGGAGGACCCATGCCTCTGACCCGCACCGCCGCTGCCGGTCCGCGCACGCGACGGGAGGACCGGGGATGATCGACGCGCTGGCGGCCCCGCTCGTGCGGGAGCTGATCTACCCGCGCCGGGGCACCCGCGTGCCGGTCGAGGCCACGACGTACGCACTCGACGTCGGCGCGGCGACGCTGCGCGGCTGGGTCGTCAACCCGGGCCGTGACCGCGCGCTGGTCTACTTCGGCGGCAACGGCGAGCGGCTGGACCCCTGGCAGGACGTCCTCGCCGACCGGTTCCCGGGGCACACGTCGTACCTCCTGGCGTACCGCGGCTACGGCGCCAGCGACGGGCGGCCGACCGAGCCCGCGCTGGGCTCCGACGCCCTGGCCCTGGTCGACCACGTCAGCGCCCGCCACGCCGGGGTGGATGTGATGGGGCGCAGCCTGGGCAGCGCCGTCGCCGTGCTCGTCGCCGCACGGCGGACGGTCGAGCACCTGGTGCTCGTCACGCCGTTCGACAGCCTCTCGGCGACCGCCGCCGACCTCTTCCCCGGGCTCCCGGTGCGCGAGCTGGTCGCGGACCGCTGGGACTCCGCCGCCATCGCCGCCGACGTACGGGCGCCCGTGCTGGTCCTGCGCGCCGGTGCCGACGTGGTCGTCCGGCCGGCGCGGACCGACGCCCTCATCGAGGCACTCGACGCCCCGGTCGTCGTCTCGTTCGACGACGCGGAGCACGACTCGATCTCCGACGAGCCCGGCTACTGGCCCGCCGTGGTGGAGTTCCTCGACCCCGGCCGGGTCAGTCGGCCCACGTGACGACGTCGTCGAGCGAGGCCCGCGACGTGCGGAAGCCGTTGACCGGGTGGTCGGTGTCGGCGTACCCGAACGAGATGCCGGCCACCACGAGGCGGTGCTCGGGCAGCCCGAGGTGCTCGCGCAGGAACCCGGGGTAGCCGGCGAGGGCCGCCTGCGGGGCCGCCGCCAGCCCGAGCGCCTGGACGCCCAGCAGGAACGTGCTGGTCCACAGGCCGCAGTCGACGGCGCCGTAGACGCCGAGGTCGGCCTCGGTGGTGAGGATCGCGACGTGGGGGGCGTCGAAGAGGTCGAAGTTGCGCAGCATCTGCTCCAGGCGGCGGTCGGAGTCGTCCTTGCTGATCCCGACCGAGTCGTAGAGCTGGAAGCCGCACTCGCGGCGCCGGTCGCGGAACACCCCGGCGTAGGCCGCCGGGAAGGCGAAGTCGGGCTCCTGCGGATGCGACATGACGTGCTCGGCGAGCCCCGCGCGCAGCCGGTCGGTCGCCTCCCCGCTGGTGACGACGACCTGCCACGGCTGGGTGTTGCACCACGACGGCGTGCGCTGGGCCAGGGCCAGCAGCCGCTCGATGTCGGCCCGCGGCACCGGGTCGGGGCGGAACTGCCGGCACGTCCAGCGCTCGTCGAGCAGGGCGGCGAGGGTGTCGAACGGCGTGGCGTCGGTCATGGGCAGAGCCTGCCAGCCGACAGTGGAGCCCACGGCCGCCAGGTCCGGCCGCACGCTCCACCGTCGGGCCAATCCGTCGAAAAGCCCACGCGTCGCCGCCGCCTCGCCCACCATGGACGTCGCCATGTCACGCCCACTCATCGTCCGCGCCCTCGCCGTCCTGCTCCTGCTGACGGCGCCGGCTGCCGCACCCACCACCGGCGCGGCGGCCGTCGCCCCGAGCGAGCGGCAGGAGCGCGCGACGGCGCTGCCGGTCTGGCTCGCGCCGGCCGAGCCGCACGCGGAGAACCCGACCAACCCGCTCGCGCACCGCCTGTGGGGCGTGTACCGGGGACCGCAGGACCAGGTGTGGCGGCCCTACATGCGGGCGAAGGGGGCGACCCGCACCGCGCTGGCGACGATCGCCGAGCGCCCGCGGACCAAGTGGTACGGCAAGTACCTCCCCGACGCCCGGGTCCGGGCCACGGTCACCGACTACGTCGCGAACTCGCAGGCCGGCAACCCCGAGACGCTCTCCCAGATGGCGGTCTTCCGGATGGTGCCGTGGGAGGGCGAGGCCTGCAAGCGGCCCACGACTCCGGCCGAGGCCGCGAGCTACCGCACCTACGTCCAGGAGCTCGCCGCCGGCATCGGCGACGCGCACACGCTCGTCGTCATGCAGCCCGACGGCCCGTTCCTGCTCTGCGCCCCGGACCGCGCGGTGAAGTCGGAGCTGCTGACCTGGGCCACCCAGACCCTCAGCGCGCTGCCCAACACCAGCGTCTACATCGATGCCGGTGCGGCCGACTGGTGCCAGAACGGGACCGCGCAGGAGTCGTGGCGGTGCGCGGAGATCCTGAAGCTCAGCGGCATCCAGCACGCCCGCGGGTTCGCGCTCGACTCCACCCACTACACCGGCCCGGTCGAGAACATCGACCGCGGGATGGAGATCATCGCCGAGCTGGTGGCCGACGGGTACGCCGCGCCGCACTTCATCATCGACACCGCGAAATCCGGCCGGCCAACCATGTGGCGCGACATGATCTCGGCGACGCCGCGCGGCCTGCGCAACAACGCCCGCACCTGCAGCAGGCCGACGATGAAGCGTTGCGTCACCCTGGGCATCCCGCCCACGCCGCGCCCCGCCGACCCCCAGTGGGGCCTTCCTGAGCCGCAGCGCCAGCAGGCGGCGTCGTACGTCGACGGCTTCGTCTGGTTCGGCCGGCCGTGGCTCTACAACCAGGCCGACCCGTTCGTGAAGAAGCGCGCGCTCGCCATGGCGGCCAGCACGCCCTGGACGGACACCGGCCCGCG
>JAYSEC010000057.1:0-16561 GCA_041914085.1 Nocardioides sp. | reverse complement strand
GCCCGAACAGCACTGCCGGGGCGGCGTCGAACTCGGGGCCGAGGATGTCGCCGAGGGAGACCGAGCGGCCGCCGTTCTCCACGACGGTGATGGTCTGTGCCGCCGCGAGGCGACGCGACCACTCCCGCGCGACCTGCTTGAGCGGCGGCGGGATCGGCCGGATCGTGCCGAGGTCCGGGCAGGTGCCGACGAGCACCTCGATGCCGGCCTCGCGCAGGCGGCGTACGCCCTCGGCGAGGTGCCGCACCGACGCGGACGGCAGCACGGAGTGGGTGACGTCGTTGGCCCCGATGAGTACGACGGCGAGGTCGGGGTGGGTGGGGATGGCGGCGTCCACCTGGGCGGCGAGCGCACTGGACTGGGCGCCGACCACGGCGAACGACCGGAGGTGCACGCGGCGGTCGGCCTGCGCGGCGACGCCGGTGGCCAGCTGGGCACCGGGGGTCTCCTCGACGCGCTCGACGCCGTAGCCGGCCGCGCTGGAGTCGCCGAGCAGCGCGATCCGGATCGCGGGCCCGGGGCGGCCGCGGCCGTACCACCCGGTCGAGTCCGGAGGTGTCTCGGTCGCGTTGCCGATCATCCGGCGCGCGATCTTCGCCTCCGCCACCAGCACGCCGTACAGGCCGGCGCCGAGCACGGAGAGTCCGCCGCCGCCCAAGGCCGCGGCCGATGCCAGCTTGCGTGCTGCTCCTGTCGCCCCCACGACTTCATGCTACGGACCAGTAGGTCGGTAGATTGACCGGGTGCAGTACGTGAACTCGCTCCTCGACCTGATCGGCAACACTCCGCTCGTCCGCCTCGGCCGGACCCTCGACCTCCCGAGCAGCGAGGCCGACGGCCCGCTGGTGCTCGCCAAGGTCGAGTACCTCAACCCCGGTGGCTCGGTGAAGGACCGCATCGCCACCCGGATGATCGAGGCCGCGGAGGCGTCCGGCGCGCTCCAGCCCGGCGGCACGATCGTCGAGCCGACCTCCGGCAACACCGGTGTCGGGCTCGCGATGGTGGCGCAGCAGAAGGGCTACAAGTGCGTCTTCGTGTGCCCCGACAAGGTGAGCGAGGACAAGCGCAACGTGCTCAAGGCCTACGGCGCCGAGGTCGTGGTGTGCCCCACCGCCGTCGCGCCCGAGCACCCCGACTCCTACTACAACGTCAGCGACCGGCTCTCCAAGGAGCCGGGCGCCTGGAAGCCCGACCAGTACTCCAACCCGCACAACCCGCGCTCCCACTACGAGACCACCGGTCCGGAGATCTGGGCGCAGACGGAGGGGAAGATCACCCACTTCGTCACCGGCATGGGCACAGGCGGCACGATCAGCGGCGTCGGTCGCTACCTCAAGGAGCAGAACCCCGACATCCAGGTGATCGGCGCCGACCCGGCGGGCTCGGTCTACTCCGGCGGCACCGGCCGCCCCTACCTCGTCGAGGGCGTGGGCGAGGACTTCTGGCCCGAGACCTACGACCGCACCGTGGCCGACCGCGTCATCGAGGTCTCCGACGCCGACTCCTTCGCCTTCACCCGTCGCCTCGCGCGCGAGGAGGCGATGCTGGTCGGCGGGTCCGCCGGCATGGCCGCCTTCGCCGCCCGTCAGCTCGCCCACGAGCTCGCGGCCGAGGGCCGCACCGACGCGGTGGTCGTGGTGCTGCTGCCCGACTCGGGCCGCGGCTACCTCACCAAGGTCTTCAACGACGACTGGCTCGGCCAGTACGGCTTCGCGACCGGCGCGCAGGACGACCACCGCACCGTCGGTGAGGTGCTCCGTGGCAAGTCGGGCCAGATCCCCGACCTGGTGCACACCCACCCCGGCGAGACCATCGCCGAGGCGGTCCACATCCTCCAGGAGTACGGCGTCAGCCAGATGCCGGTCGTGCGTGCCGAGCCCCCGATCGTGGCCGCGGAGGTCGCGGGGTCGGTCTCGGAGCGCACCCTCCTCGACGCGCTGTTCACCGGTCACGCCAAGCTCACCGACCGCGTCGAGGACCACATGTCCCAGGCGCTGCCGACGATCGGCTCGACCGAGCCGGCGACCGACGCGGTGACGCTGCTGGAGAAGGCCGACGCGGTGCTGGTGCACGAGGACGGCAAGCCGGTCGGCGTGCTGACCCGCCAGGACCTGCTCGCCTTCGTGGCTGCGGTCTCGTGACCCGTCGTACGCGCCTGGCCGGCGCTCTGGTCGCCCTCGCCTGCCTCGGCTCGCTGTCGGCCTGCGGCGGTGACGACGTGAACACGAGCGCCGAGCCGGTCGAGGTGGAGGTCGGCGACGCGTTCACCTGGAACGGCTTCGCCGTCGACGACGGCTGGACCATCAAGGGCGTCGAGCGCTCGGTCAACGCCGAGACGGTGACCACGCCGCAGGTGCGCGGGTCGATCACGAACGAGACCGACGAGACCCGCACCGCGATCTTCCAGATGGTGTTCTCGGCCGACGGCGACCCGATCGCCACGGTCAACTGCTCCGCGAGCAAGATGGAGCCCGAGCAGTCGATGCCGTTCGAGTGCCCCGGCCTCAGCGCCACCATGCCGAAGGACTACGACGCCGTGGTCGTGCAGGAGCTCAGCCGAGACACCAGCTCGTCCTGACGTGGGCGACCTTTCTCCGGAGGTCATCGCCTTCCTCGTCCTCGCCGCGCTCGTGGCGGGGTTCGTCGACGCCGTGGTCGGCGGTGGCGGACTGGTGCAGCTGCCGGCGCTGCTCGTCGGCCTGCCGGGCGCGTCGGTCGTCCAGATCGCAGCGACCAACAAGCTGGCGTCGTTCTGCGGCACCTCGATCAGCGCGGCGACGTACGTCCGGCGCATCCGCCCCGACCCACGCACCTTCCTGCCGCTGATGCTGGCGGCGTTCGCCGGCTCGGCCGGCGGCGCCCTGGTGGCCTCGCTGCTCCCGCGCAGCGCCTTCGACCCGATCATCCTGGCGGTGCTCGTGCTGGTGGGGGGCTACGTCTGGTTCCGGCCCAGCGTCGGCGAGCTGACCAGCCTCCGCTTCCAGGGCGGGCAGCACCTGACGGCCGTCGTGGTGACGGGGCTGACGATCGGGTTCTACGACGGCGCCATCGGGCCGGGGACGGGGTCGTTCCTGGTCTTCGCCCTCGTCGGGCTGCTGGGCTACAACTTCCTCGAGGCCTCGGCCAAGGCCAAGCTGGCCAACTGGGCCACCAACCTCGCCGCGCTCGTCGTCTTCGTGCCGCAGGGGGCGGTGATCTGGCAGCTCGCCCTGCCGATGGCCGCGGCCAACATCACCGGCGGCTACCTCGGCGCCCGGCTGGCGATGGCGAAGGGCGCCCGGTTCGTCAGGGCGTTCTTCCTCGTCGTCGTCTCGGGCTTCGTCGTGCGGCTGGGCGGGGGACTGCTCGGCTGGTGGTGACCGGGACAGGTGGGCCGTGGGCGGTAGCCTCCACCCCGTGGGAGCGGTCTCGGCAGTCGACAGGTTCCAGCGCCGCCATCCCGTCCTCGGCTTCCCGCTCGCGGTGATCTACAAGTACTTCGACGACCAGGGGCCCTACCTCGCCTCGGCGCTGACCTACTACGCCTTCATCGCGATCTTCCCGCTGATGCTGCTCGGCACCTCGATCCTCGGCCTCATCCTGCGCGGCGAGCCGCAGTGGCAGGAGCAGATCCTCAACTCCGCGCTCTCCCAGTTCCCGATCATCGGCGACGAGCTCGGCCGTCCCGAGGGCCTGCAGGGCTCCGTGGCGGGTGTCGCGGTCGGTGCGATCGCCGCGCTCTACGGCGCGATGGGGCTGGGGCAGGCGCTGCAGAACACCCAGCACGTCGCGTGGTCGGTGCCGCGCAACAGCCGGCCCAACCCGGTCTACGCGCGGGTCAAGACCCTCGTCCTGCTGGTCACCGCCGGTGTCTCGCTGCTCGCCGTGACGATCGTGTCGACCGTCGCCAGCACGACCGACGTCTTCACCGAGGTGCTCGGCTCCGGCATCCAGTACTTCCTGCCGCTCGTGACGGTCGCCGTCGTCGGCACCTTCCTCACCCTGCTCTTCCGGTTCGCGGCCACGGGGCAGCACTCCTTCCGCCGGGCGGCCCCGGGAGGCTACGCACTGGCGGTCATGTGGCAGCTCCTGCAGCTGGCCGGTGCGGCCTACGTCGACAACGTCCTGGTCGACACCTCGTCGATGACCAAGACGTTCGGCCTCGTCCTGGGCCTGATCGGCTTCCTGTGGATCGGTGCGGTGATGGCCGTGCTGGCGACGGAGATCAACGTCGTCGGCGCCCGCCGGCTGTGGCCGCGAGCCCTGCTGACGCCCTTCACCGACAACGTCGAGCTGACCGACGCGGACCGCCGGGCCTACGCCGCCTATGCCCGGATGCAGCGCCACAAGGGCTTCGAGAAGGTGTCCGTGGTCTGGGAGCCGGGTCCCCTCGAGCGCCGGACGCAGGCGGACCCGGACGACCCGGCGTGACGTCGTACGTCACCGTGGCGCGTGCGGCCGAGGCGGAGGTCGAGGACCGCGGCTCGCGCTTCCTCTGCACGCTCCGCCGGGTGGCCGACGAGGACGAGGCGCGTGCGCTGGTCGCCGGCCTGCGCCGCGAGCACTGGGACGCGCGGCACCACTGCTCGGCCTTCGTCCTCGGTCCGCGCGGCGAGGTGCAGCGCTCCTCCGACGACGGGGAGCCAGCCGGGACCGCGGGGGCGCCGATGCTCGACGTGCTGCGCGGTGCGGGCGTCAGCGACGTCGCAGCCGTGGTCACCCGGTGGTTCGGCGGCACCCTCCTCGGTGCCGGCGGGCTGGTCCGGGCCTACGGCGACGCGGTCCGGGCCGCGCTCGCGGAGGCCGGCACGCTGCGCCGGTCGCTGCTGGCCGAGCTCGCCCTCGACCTCGACCACGCCGACGCGGGACGGGTCGAGGGCGAGCTGCGCTCCCGCGGCGTGACCGTGCTCGAGGTGGCGTACGACGCGCACGTGCGGCTGCTGCTCGCCGCGCCGCCGGCCGAGGTCGCCCGGGTGGGCGAGGTCGTCGCCGCGGCGACCGGCGGGCGGCGCCGACCGGTCGTGGTGGGCGAGCGCTGGGTCGACGGGGCCGACCGCCTGCACTAGGTGACGACGCCGTCGACGTAGACCCAGCGGCCGGCGCGCTGCTCGAACCGGCTCACCTCGTGCATCCGTCCGCCCTCCCACGAGGCGACGAACTCGACGGTGTCGCCCTCCGCGGCGAGCACCTGCAGGCCCGTCCACCGGGTGCGGGGGTCGGGCGTGGTGTCGTCGGGACGGGTGCGGGGGTGCCAGGTGCGGAAGAGGTGGTCGGCGTCGCCGACGACGTGGGCGGTGTAGCGCGAGCGCATCAGCCGCTCCGGCGTCGCCGCCTGCTCGCGGTTGGCCAGCAGCGGCCCGCAGCATGCGTCGTACGACGCCCCGGACCCGCACGGGCAGGACGTCGTCGGCACGCGGTCGAGGCTATCGCCCCGACGATCACGATCCCTCTTGGCTCGCTTGTGCAACGGTGTAATCATGTAAGCACATACCGAGGAGGACGACATGACGATGAGGGACGACGACGGCCGGGGGCGGCGCGGCCGGGGAGAGCGTGGCGAGCGGGGCGGACGCCGCGGGGGCTGGCAGGTCGCGGACCTGCCGTCCGCGGACGACGCCGGCGACTGGTTCCGCGGACGCCTGCCCGACGACTGGTTCAGCGAGATCGAGGTGCGCACCGACCGTGAGGAGATCACGGTGCTGGGCACGCTGAGCGAGAGCCAGGGAGGCGACGTCGACGGCGCCGAGGCCGAGGGCCGGATCAGCCGGTTCCGCGCCGACACCAAGGCCGAGCGCATCGAGATCGCCCTCGAGGCGCAGGCCCGCTACCAGCGCAAGGTCTCGTGGGGGGTGCGGCTCGGCGACACCGAGGCGCTGTTCACCCACGTCGCCGCGCCGGTCATGACCCGGCTCCGGCAGCCCGAGCGACAGGTGCTCGACACGCTCGTCGACGCCGGCGTCGCCCGCTCCCGGTCCGACGCCCTGGCCTGGTCGGTCCGCCTCGTCGGCGAGCACGCCGAGGAGTGGCTGGGCCAGCTGCGCGACGCGATGGCCGAGGTCGACAAGCTGCGCGGCGAGGGCCCGGCCCTCTGACGTATTCCGGTGTCGTGCGGACGCGTCCACGCACTAGCGTCCCGGTCATGACCATCGAGCGGCCCGAGCCGTCCTTCAGCAACGACGAGGTCGGGATGCTGCGCAGCTTCCTCGACCACTACCGCGCCACGATCCGGCTGCAGGCCTCCGGGCTCAGTGACGCGCAGCTCGACCAGCCGCTGCCGCCCAGCGACCTCACCCTGGGCGGCATGCTCAAGCACCTCGCCTACGTCGAGGACTGGTGGTTCTCCTACCACCTCGCCGCCCAGGACCCGTCGCCGCCGTGGGACACCGCCCCGTGGGACGACGACGAGGACTGGGACTGGCACAGCGCCCCCGGGCAGGGCCACGCCGAGCTCGACGCCCTGCTCGTCGACGCCATCCGGCGCTCGGACGCGTGCCTCGACGCCGCACTGGCGGCCGATCCCGACCTCGGCCGCCCGGTCGCGCGTCCCCGCCCGCCCGAGAAGGGGGAGACCGCGACCCTGCGGTGGGTGCTGGTGCACATGGTCGAGGAGTACGCCCGCCACGCCGGGCACGCCGACCTCATCCGGCAGTCGATCGACGGCGCGACGGACGTCTAGGTGGGACCGTCCGGGTCAGGTGTCCTGGTGCAGGCAGAGCACGTTTCCGTCGGGGTCCTTGAACCACGCGGCCTTCTCGGCGCCGAGCACGCACACGTGCTCGACGGTCCTGAGGTCGGGCAGGTCGTAGTCCTCGAAGACCACCCCGCGGCCCTCGAGCTCCGCGATCTCGGCGTGGATGTCGTCGACCTCGAAGCTCATCGCCGTGCTGTCGGACGGGGTGCTGTCGGGGCGGGGGAGCAGGACGAGCGTGGAGCCGCCGTCCAGCGCGTAGACCGCGCTTCCCTCGTCGTTGGTGCCGGTGTAGTCGAGTCCCAGGGACTCGGAGTAGAACGTGCGCGACCGGTCGACGTCGGTGACCGGCATCATCATCGCGACCGCCCGGTGGGTGAGCGACATGGAGCGCCTCCCTCTGCTCGTCTGGCTGCCCCCGTCTGGTCCCCTCCATTGTCCGTCTGGCAGGGTCGGTCCGCGACACTGCTCCAGACCGGAGATCCGGAGGAGGTCCCGTGACGATCCGACCCGCGACCGAGGCGGACTGGCCGGCCATCTGGCCGTTCTGGCGCGAGATCGTGGAGGCGGGGGAGACCTACGCCTACCCGCTGGACGCCTCGTCGGAGCAGGCCCGCGCGTGGTGGTTCGACGGCAGCCACGTCGTCGTCTGGGACGAGGGCGGGGATGAGGGCGGGACGGTGCTCGGGACCGCCAAGATGGGGCCGAACCGCCCGGGTCGCGGCTCCCACGTCGGCACGGCGTCATTCATGGTCGACCCGGCCGCGCGCGGGCGGGGCGTGGGCCGTCGGCTCGGTGAGCACGTCGTGCAGTGGCACCGCGAGCAGGGGTTCGCCGCCATCCAGTTCAACGCCGTCGTGGAGACCAACCTCGCGGCCGTGCGGCTCTGGCAGGACCTCGGCTTCGAGGTGGTCGGGACGGTGCCGCGCGCCTTCGACAGCGCCGCCCACGGGAGGGTCGGGTTGCACGTGATGCACCTCGACCTGTCCTGACCCGCGCACCCGGCACCCTCGATCTGGTGGAATGTGCCCATGCCCGAGCCGATCCGCGTCTACCTCCTCGACGACCACGACGTGGTGCGGGAGGGCCTCAAGTTCCTGCTGGAGCAGCAGGAGGACATCGTCGTGGTGGGGGAGTCCGCCACCGCCACCGAGGCGGCCGCCCGCATCCCGGCGCTGCGTCCCGACGTCGCGGTGCTCGACGCGCGGCTGCCCGACGGCTCGGGGATCGAGGTGTGCCGCACCGTTCGGGCGATCGACCCGACGATCAACGCCCTCATCCTGACGTCGTACGACGACGACGAGGCGCTCTTCGCCGCGATCATGGCCGGCGCCGCGGGCTACGTCCTCAAGGAGATCCGCAGCTCCGACCTGGTGAGCGCCATCCGGACCGTCGCGGCCGGCAGGTCGCTGATCGACCCCGCGATGACGGCGACCGTCCTCGACCGGATCCGCAACGGCCCGAGCACGCCCGACGAGCTGGCCTCGCTGACCGACCAGGAGCGGATCCTGCTCGGGCACATCGCCGAGGGCCTGACCAACCGCCAGATCGCGGAGCAGATGTTCCTCGCCGAGAAGACGGTGAAGAACTACGTCTCCAGCATCCTGGCCAAGCTCGGCCTCGAGCGGCGCACCCAGGCGGCGGTCCTGGCCTCCAAGCTCCTCGGTCAGGACCAAGGTCCCACCGGGAGGTGACGGCAGGCCCTGCTGCCCGGAGCGCGGCTCCGCGACTCTGGTGGTGACCCAGAAAACACACCACCGAAGGAGGGGATGACGATGAGCGTCATCCATCGCCACCGCCACGAGGTCGAGGCGTTCGAAGCCCCGGTCGGCGTGAGCAACGAAGAGAACGACCGCGGCCCCTGGTTCCACCGGGCCCTGGCCACCCTGCGGATCGCCTACGGAGTCACCTTCCTGTGGGCCTTCCTCGACAAGACCTTCGCACTCGGCTTCCACACCGGCTACGACCAGGAAGGCAACCTGGACCGGTTCGGCCCCGCTGCGTGGATCAACGGCGGCAGCCCCACCGAGGGCTTCCTCTCCTTCGGCGTCCCTGCTGACAACCCCTTCCACGGGTTCTTCACCGGCCTGGCCGGGCAGGCGTGGGTCGACTGGCTGTTCATGCTGGGCCTCCTCGGCATCGGCGTGACCCTGCTCCTCGGGGTGGGGATGCGGATCGGCACCGCGGCAGGCGCCCTGATGTACGCGTTCATGTACGCGGCCGTGCTGCCCCTGGAGAACAACCCGGTCGTCGACGACCACCTCGTCGGCGTGATCGTGATGGCGGTCCTCGCCCTGGGCGCGGCCGGCACCACCTGGGGGCTGGGTCGCTGGTGGAACCGCACCGAGGTGGTGGAGAACTACCCCGTCCTGCGATGACACCAGGCCCCCTCTGGACCCGGCGCCTCGGCGCCGGGTCCTCTGGTGTGCGTGGGTCCTCTGGTGTGCGCCTGGTGTGCCGGGGTGTTCTCGGTGGGCTCCGCGTGGTGGGGTCAGCCGAGGGGCACGCGCCACACCAGCGCCGTGCCGCGCTCGCCGACCGGTGACACCTCCAGGGTGCCGCCGAGGTCGGCGGCGCGGCGGCGCGCGTTGCGCAGGCCGCTCTCGGAGACCTCGTCCGGCAGCCCCACCCCGTCGTCGGCCACCCGCAGCTCGAGCAGGTCCGCGCCCACCACGACGTCGACCTCGGCCGAGTCGGCGAGGGCGTGCCGGGCGACGTTGGAGACCGCCTCGCGCAGCACCGCGAGCAGCTGCGAGCCGAGGGCCGGCGGCACGGCCGTGTCGATCGGCCCGGAGGTGCGCACCACGGGCGTGAAGCCCAGCACCGGGACGTACTCCTTGACCAGGCTGCGGATGGCCGCCCGCAGCGAGTCGCCGCGGCGGTCCTGCAGCTCGAAGATCGTGCCGCGGATGGCCTTGATGGTGTCGTCGAGCTCCGCCACCGACTTGTCGAGCCGCTCGGTCACCGCGCTGTCCCCGGCCATCGCCGCGACGCCCTGCAGCTGCAGGCCGGTGGCGAAGAGGCGCTGGATGACGATGTCGTGCAGGTCGCGGGCGATCCGCTCGCGGTCGGAGAGCAGCGCCATCTCCTGACGGTCGGCCAGCGCCTGCGTGCGGTCGAGGGAGAGCCCGACCTGGTCGCCGAACCCGGCGAACAGGTCCCGCTCCTGCACGTCGAGGAGCCCCGAGCCGGGGCTGGTCACGGCGACGAGCGCGGTCACCGGCGCGAGGTGCGATCGCAGCGGCACCACGACCAGGGGTACGCCGTCGACGCGGGTGGTGGTGACGGGGCTGCCCGGCCCGGCCCCGGTCGCCCCGCGCGCGGTGGCGAGCATCCGGGCGACCTCCTCGGGGTCGGCGTCGGGCGCCACGCTGAGGGTGTCGTGCTCGGGGCCGAGCGAGGACCACACCGCGACCGCGTCCGCCCCGGAGACCTGCCGCGCGGTGGAGACGATCTGGTGCAGCGCGGTCGGCAGGTCGACGGGCGGCTGGAGCAGCTCGGCGAGGTCGGCCGACGCCTCCAGCCACTGCCGCCGCCGCTCGCTCAGCGCGAACGACCGGGCGTTGCTGATGACGTAGCCGGCCGTGCGCGCGAGCTCCTCGACCAGGCGCTCGTCCTCGTCGGTGAAGGGTCCGCCGCCGGCCTTCTCGGTGAGGTACAGGTTGCCGAAGACGGTCCCCCGGATCCGCACCGGCATGCCGAGGAAGGTCGTCATCGGCGGGTGGTTCGGCGGGAAGCCGACCGAGGACGGGTGGGCGGACAGGTCGACCAGGCGCAGGCCGGAGGGGTCGTCGATGATCACGCCGAGGATGCCGCGCCCGCGGGGCAGGTCGCCGATGGCCGCGCGCGTGCGGTCGTCGATGCCGGTGGTGACGAACTCCACCAGCTCGCCGTCGCGACCGAGCACCCCGAGCGCGCCGTAGCGGGCGCCGGTGAGCGCGGTCGCCGCCTCGATGATGCGGGTCAGGGCCAGGTCGAGGTCGAGGTCGCTGGAGATCGCGGTGACCGCCTCCAGCAGGGAGCGGGCGTCAGCGCCGAGGTCCGGTGTGTGGGTCACACCGCAGATTGTGGCGCACCCGGGACGTGCTCAGGCGAGACGACGTACGGGGAGGTGTGCCCAGGGATCCCACCCGCCGCCGAGCTGGCGCCCGCTGAGCTCGGTCCAGGGGATGCGGATGACGAGGTTGCGCTGGCCCTCCGCCCACGGCCGCGGCTCCCAGTGCCGGGAGATCTCCGCGAGCTCGTCGGGGTCGTCGACGAAGCGGGCCCGGCCGCGGACCGAGACGCTCCAGCCGCGCTGGTTCTCGTAGTCGAACTGGTCGACCTCGAAGCAGAGCTGGGCATCGCGACCGTAGGTCCCGAGCAGGCTGTAGGCCGTCGTGCGGACCAGGGTCGACTCCCCGGACACGGCGTAGTTCACGGGCACGATGTGCGGCCCCGTCGGGGTGGCCACCGCGACCCGTCCGGCGATGCCCGCGCTGAGCAGGCGCACGCAGTCCTCGCGCGAGAGGTCGAGCATGGTTCGCATGGGAGTCTCCTTCGTCATCGACTCCCACCCTCCCTCGCGGCCGCGGGTGCAGGCAGGGCCGAAGGTCCCCCAGGCGGCAGACCGCAGGGCCCGGAGTCGGGCGAGCACCCCGGACTTCGAGCGCACTCCACGTTGACCGCCGGGTCTAGCGTGGACGACGTGACCGAGAGCCAGACCCAGAGCACGACCCAGAGCCAGCACCCTGACGCCAGCACGCTCGGCCAGCTCCGCGAGAGCGGCCACCAGCTCAAGACGCTCCGCGAGGAGATCCGCGACAACCTGCTCGACCGGCTCGGCCGGGGCGAGGACCCGTGGCCGGGGCTGCACGGCTTCGCCGACACGGTGATCCCGCAGGTCGAGCGGGCGCTGCTCGCCGGCCACGACATCGTGCTGCTCGGCGAGCGCGGCCAGGGCAAGACCCGGCTGCTCCGCTCGCTGGTCGGCCTGCTCGACGAGTGGACCCCGGTCATCTCCGGGTCGGAGCTCGGCGAGCACCCCTACGAGCCGATCACCGTCGCGTCGCGCCAGGCCGCGGCGACCTACGGCGACGACCTGCGCATCTCGTGGCGCCACCGCGACGAGCGGTACGCCGAGAAGCTGGCCACGCCGGACACCTCGGTCGCCGACCTGATCGGCGACGTCGACCCGATGAAGGTCGCGGAGGGCCGCCACCTCGGCGACCCGGAGACCATCCACTTCGGCCTGATCCCGCGCAGCCACCGCGGCATCGTCGCGATCAACGAGCTGCCCGACCTCGCCGAGCGGATCCAGGTCGCGATGCTCAACGTGATGGAGGAGCGCGACATCCAGATCCGCGGCTACGTCCTGCGGCTGCCGCTCGACGTGCTCGTGGTCGCCAGCGCCAACCCCGAGGACTACACCAACCGCGGCCGGATCATCACCCCGCTCAAGGACCGCTTCGGTGCCGAGATCCGCACCCACTACCCGCGCGAGGTCGAGGAGGAGATCGCGGTCATCGCGCAGGAGGCCGACCTGGTCGCCGAGGTGCCCGACTACCTCCTCGAGGTCCTGGCCCGCTTCACCGCCAACCTGCGCGACTCGCAGTCGGTCGACCAGCGCTCCGGCGTGAGCGCCCGCTTCGCGATCGCCGGCGCCGAGACGATCGCCGCGGCCGCCCTGCACCGGGCGACCACGCAGGGCGAGGACGAGGCGGTCGCCCGCGTCGTCGACCTCGAGACGGCGGTCGACGTGCTCGGCGGCAAGATCGAGTTCGAGACCGGCGAGGAGGGTCGTGAGGCCGAGATCCTCACCCACCTGCTGCGCACCTCGATCGCCGAGACGGTCCGGGCGCACCTCGCCGGCATCGACCTGCGCCTGCTCGTCGACGCCATCGAGGAGGGCGCGATGGTCACCACCGGCGCCCGTGTCGGCGCCCGGGACTTCCTCGCCGGCCTCCCGGTGCTGGGCGAGTCCGACCTCTACGACCAGGTGTGCGACCGCCTCGGCGCCACCAACGACGGGGAGCGCGCCGGAGCCCTCGAGCTGGCGCTGGAGGGGCTCTACCTCGCGCGCAGGATCGGCAAGGACGCCGACGCCGGGGAGACCGTCTATGGCTGACTCTCCTCCGCTCGTCGAGGCGCGAGCGCAGCGAGCCTCGAGACCCACCTTCCGACGCGGGACGGTGGCCGACATCCCGGGCTTCCGGGCGCTCGGCGAGGCCGTGGTGCCACCGACCTACGGGCCCATCGATCCGGCGTACGCCCAGCGGATGCTCGACGAGTGGTGGGTCCCCGAGGTCTTCGAGACGTCGCTCGCGCGCAACACCCACCTCGTCGCCGACGTCGACGGCCAGGTCGTCGCGTTGGCCAATCTGGGCCGGGTCTCGCAGTCCTACCGCGACTTCCCGTACGTCACCGGCGACCGCGAGGTGATGTGGAAGCTCTACGTCCACCCCGACCACCAGGGCCGCGGGATCGGGCGACGGCTGCTCGCGGGGATCGAGGCGCTGGTCGAGGGCGACGAGCTCTGGCTCGAGGTCGTCGACGGCAACGCGCAGGCCTACGACTTCTACCGGGCGCACGGCTTCGAGGAGGTCGAGCGGGTCGACGGCGGCCGGTGGCCCGACGACGTCTGGATGCGCAAGGAGCTGCACATGGATCGGGCCCGATGAGCACGGCCGGCTTCGAGGTGCGCGTCGCCGCGGGGTCGCGGGCCGGCGACGTCACGGCGGCGTACGTCGTCCCGCACACGTGGACCGACGGCGGCATCGCGGTCGAGGGCGGCGGCACCGGCGCGCACCTCCTGCTCACCGCGATCGGCTGCTGCGTCCTCAACGACGTGCTCCGCGAGGCAGCACCCATGGACGTCGCCGTCGACGGCGTGCTGGTCGAGGTCTCCGGGGACTTCGACACCACGACGTGGTCGTCGACGGCCGTCACCTACGGGGTCGACGTCGACTCGGGGGCGAGCGCTGCGCAGGTGGACGCCGTCGTCGCGAAAGTCGCCGACGTCGCGGAGATCCCGCGGGCGGTCGGCGGAGAGGTCACGGTGACCCGACGATGAGCCGGCCCAAGGACCGCTCGCGGTTCCACCGCTACGAGGGCGGCGACCCGCTGGCACCGCCCGTCGACCTCGCGGAGGCGCTCGACCAGATCGGCCAGGACGTGATGGCCGGCTACAGCCCCGAGCACGCGATGCGGGAGTTCCTGCGGCGCGGCGGGACCGACCAGGCCGGGCTCGACGACCTGGCCCGGCGCGTGGCCGAGCGCCGGCGCGAGATCCTCCAGCGCCACGACCTCGACGGGACGCTGCGCGAGGTGCGCGAGCTGCTCGACAAGGCGGTGCTCGCCGAGCGCGGACAGCTGGCCCGCGACATCACGATGGACGACTCCGACCGCACGCTGCGGGAGATGACCCTCGACAACCTGCCGTCGTCCACGGCCGCGGCGGTGAGCGAGCTGTCGTCGTACGACTGGCGCTCGGGCGAGGCGCGCGAGGCCTACGAGCAGATCAAGGACCTGCTCGGCCGCGAGCTGCTCGACCAGCGCTTCGCGGGCATGAAGCAGGCCATGGAGGGGGCGACCGAGGAGGACCGCCAGGCGATCGCGGAGATGCTCTCGGACCTCAACGACCTGCTGGAGAAGCACGCCCGTGGCGAGGACACCGACGAGGACTTCGCCGAGTTCATGGACAAGCACGGCGACTTCTTCCCCGAGGACCCCCAGGACATCGACGAGCTCCTCGACTCGCTGGCCCAGCGGGCCGCGGCGGCGCAACGGATGCTGAGCTCGATGACGCCCGAGCAGCGGCAGGAGCTGATGGAGCTCTCGCAGCAGGCCTTCGGCTCGCCGCAGCTGATGGAGCAGCTGGCCCGGATGGACGCCAACCTCCAGGCCCTGCGTCCCGGCGAGGACTGGTCGGGCTCGGAGAGCTTCGAGGGCGACCAGGGCCTCGGCCTCGGCGACGGCACCGGCGCGCTGCAGGACCTCGCGCAGCTCGACGCGCTGGCCGACCAGCTCGCCCAGTCCCACCACGGCGCCCGGCTCGACGACGTCGACCTCGACGCGCTCGCCCGCCAGCTGGGCGACGAGGCGGCGGTGGCGGCGAAGACCCTCCAGGAGCTCGAGCGCGCGCTGCGCGACAGCGGCTACCTCAAGCGGGGCTCCGACGGCGAGCTGCGGCTCTCGCCCAAGGCCATGCGCCAGCTCGGCAGGGCGCTGCTGCGCGACGTGGCCGACCGGATGAGCGGTCGCTCCGGCGCCCGTGAGACGCGTACGACGGGCCTCGCGGGCGAGCCGAGCGGCTCCACCCGGCGGTGGGAGTTCGGCGACACCGAGCCGTGGGACGTGCCGCGCACGATCGGCAACGCCGTCCTGCGCGACGGCGGCTCGCGGCCGGTGCGGATCCAGGTCGACGACATCGAGGTGGTCGAGACCGAGGCCCGCACCCAGGCCGCGGTCGCCCTGCTGGTCGACACGTCCTTCTCGATGGCGATGGACGGGCGGTGGGTGCCGATGAAGCGCACGGCGCTGGCGCTGCACCAGCTGGTCCGCTCGCGCTTCCGCGGCGACGACCTCCAGCTGATCGCCTTCGGCCGGCACGCCCAGGTGATGGAGATCGAGGAGCTCACCGCCCTCGACGCCCGCTGGGCCAAGGGAACGAACCTCCACCACGGCCTGCTGCTGGCCAACCGGTTCTTCCGCAAGCACCCCAACGCGCAGCCGGTGCTGCTGGTCGTGACCGACGGCGAGCCCACCGCGCACCTCGAGGCCGACGGGGAGGTGTGGTTCTCCTACCCGCCGCACCCGCTGACCATCGCGCACTCCGTGCGCGAGCTCGACGCGGCGGCGCGGCTCGGGGCCCAGGTCACCTTCTTCCGCCTCGGCGACGACCCGGGGCTGGCCCGCTTCATCGACTCGATGGCCCGGCGGGTCGACGGCCGGATGGTCAGCCCCGAGCTCGACGACCTCGGTGCCGCGGTCGTGGGGTCCTACCTCGGCTCCCGCGGGCCGGCGTCGTCGTACCGCGAGCACTTCGGCGACTGGTACGGCGGCCGGGGCTTCTGGGTCTGAGGCTGGCGCGGTCGTTGCCGTCGCAGCACACTGGCGAGATGCCCCGACTCGTGCAGGTCGCCCAGCGGGCGACGGACTTCGACGCCACCACCGCCTTCTACGCCGAGCTCCTCGGCGTGCAGCCCGTCGCGACGTTCGACCCGCCCGGCCTGGCGTTCTTCGACCTCGACGGCGTACGCCTGCTGATGGACCGGGGCGCGCCGGGCGCGCTGATCTACCTGCCCGTCGACGACATCGACGCCGCCGTCGCCGGGCTGCGGGAGAAGGGCGTGGAGATCTCCTCCGAGCCGCACGTGATCTTCGGCCACGACGACGACACGCTCGGCCCGGCGGGCACCGACGAGTGGATGGCGTTCTTCGTCGACCCCGAGGGGACGACGGTCGGGCTCGTGGAGCAGCGCCCGCGCTGACGGTCCACCCCGGTGGACCATCACCGGTCCCCGGCGGCCTCCAGCATCCGCAGCAGCTCGGCACCCATGTGCTCGATGACGACGTCGAGCGCCTTCCTGGGGCGGACCATCACGGTGAAGTCGACGATCAGGCCCTCGGCGTCCCAGGTGATCATGTCGATCCCGGACACGTCGAGGCCGCCGACCTCGGTCCGGAACTGCAGGACGGCCGAGTCCTCGGCGAGCCACTCGCGCTCGTAGGCCAGGTGCGGTCCGAGGACGGTGAACGCGGCGGTGAGGTAGCCGACGACGGTGTCGCGCCCGACCTGCGGCGTGTGCACCGCGGGACTGCGGAAGACCGCGTCCTCGGCGATGAGCGCGGACAGGCCGGCCGGGTCGCGGCTCTCGACGACGGCGTGCCAGCGGGCGAGGGCCTCGGCTGACG
>JAYSEC010000056.1:3724-16626 GCA_041914085.1 Nocardioides sp. | reverse complement strand
CGTCGTGGTGGGCGTGGCAGCCCGACGCGGTGGTCTCACAGCCGCGAGCGGTGCAGCCGCCGTCGCGCAGGCCGAGGGCGATGCGCTGAGCCCTGGTGAACAGCCGGGTCGCGCGACCGAGGTCGAGGGGCTGGGAACCCGAGCCGAGGACCACGGGGACGATCCCGGCCTCGCACGCCAGACGCCGCGCCTGACCAGCAGACATCCGGGACCCGTCATCGAGCAGCGCGGTCGCGTGCTCGCCCACCAGCTGCTCCAGCGTCATCGTCACCACCACCGTGGCGCTCACCCCGGCGGTCTGCGGGGTGGCCTCGGTCGGGTAGCGCTCGACGTACTCCACGAACGCCTCGCCCAGACGGCGGCGCAGCGGCTTCCACTCCCCCGACTTGTCACGCAGCTCGGCCTCGGAGTGGCGGGCCGGGTTGGCGAGCGCGAGGAGGTGCCGCTTCAGCATCGCGCCGATGTGGGACGGCAGGACGAACCGACCGTGGCAACGCCCCTCACCGTCGTCGACCATGGTGAAGTCGACGGTCGCGGCCGCGCGGGACTCCTCTGCCTCCAGCACCGCCTCCTCGTGGCACTCCCCCACCTCCGGAGCCACGACATCGAGGATCCTCTTGCCGATCTGACGGAGGCCCTTGGCGTCGTGCCGCCTCGCGAGGTCGAGCAGCGCGTGCTCCGCCTCCGCTTGCGTTGCGCTCGCGACGGTCGAGGGCAGCGCGTCGACCGCCTCCACCACGACCCTCGCCTGCTCGGTGCGCAACCGCCCGGACGCGAGGTCGTGCGCCACAGTCGGATGGGCCTCGAGGCCACGCCCCAGCGCGAGGTCGCGTCGTGCCTCGCGGTGCGTCGCCCTGGTCTCGGCCGCCAGCCACGCCGCTGCGTCGCGTAGCCCGTGGGCGACGGCGATGTCGTCGGCGGACGCCAGCACGCGGAGGAAGAGCGAGTCGAGCTCGGAGCGTGCGGCAGCCAAGGCGACCAGGGCGGCTTCCTTGTCCGACGTCGACATGAACGCCGGCTCGACTCCTGCCACCTGCTTCAGTGCGGCGCTGAGGTCGGAGGCGCATTCGATGATCGGATGCACTGGGCCACCTCCTCGCACACGTTCACGGACAACGCCCAGGATCCGGGGCGGAGCGGTGAGGCATGACTGGTGGCACCGATGCCAGGTCGTCACCTTGTGAGCCGTCGGGCATCCCGCCAGCACCAGGACGGGTTCTATGGGTGACTGTCCCGATCCCGGGGCCCTCGTCACCTCAGACGATGGACCCGTTGTGGATCGGCGTGCTCAGGCCATCGTACATCTGTTCGAATAGAGTTACAAGGCCCGGAGCACCGCCGTCCAGAACATCTTCAGCAGGTCCTTGGTCCCGGGCGCCCCCAGCTCGACCTGGGTCAGCAGGACCGCGACGGTGCGGCGGGCAGGGTGGACGTAGGCGGACGTGCCGGTGCCACCGACCCATCCGTAGCGGCCGATCTGGTTCCACGGGTCGGTGAGCGAGGTGTCGACCCCGCCGCCGAACCCCCAGCCCTGGCCGTCGAGGAAGAACCCCGCCATCTCCCGCTGCTGCGCCGTCGTGTGGTCGGTGGTCATCAGCCGCACGGATGCCGGGCTGAGCAGCGATCCTCCGTCGGCGAGCAGCATCCGCCCGAAGGCCAGCCAGTCGTCGGCAGTGGTCACGAGGCCACCTGCTCCCGATGCGAACGCGGGAGGGGACGCGAAAGCGCCGCCGGGTGGGTCGGTGACCACCAGCGACCCCTCGCGGTGCCCGTGGAGCGCGGTGAACCGGTGCAGCTCGGCCGCGGGCACGTGGAAGCCGGTGTCGACCATGCCCAGCGGTTCGAGGACCCGCTCGGCCATGAGGTCGGCCAACGAGGCACCCGCCGCCCGCGCGAGCAGCACCCCCAGCAGGTCGTAGGACAGGTTGTAGGTCCACCCCTCGCCGGGCTGGTGGATCAGCGGGATCCCGGCGAGGCGGCACAGCCACTCGTCGGGCGCCGGTAGGTCGCCGACCTGCATAGAGCCCTGGTGCAGCCGCTCGCCCAGCAGGGGCACGACCGGCGAGTCCACCGTCGTGAAGCCCAGTCCCGACGTGCACGCCAGCAGGTGGCGCGCGGTGATCGGCCGCGCGCACGGCACGGTGTCGTCCACTGGGCCGGTGGGCGTGCGCAGGACCCGCGGCGACGCGAGCTCCGGCAGCAGCCCGGACACTGGTGCGTCGAGGTCGAGCAGGCCGTCCTCGACGAGCACCATCGCCAGCGCCGCCGTCAGCGGCTTGGTGATCGACGCGGCGCGGACGAGGGAGTCGCGGCGCATCGGCCCGCCGCTGGGCCCCTGCCGCCCGAGCACCTCCACCTGCACGTCGTCCCCGCGGGCGACCAGGGCGACGAGGCCGGGGATCTCCCCCGACTCGACGTACGGCGACAGCGCGGCGCGCAGCTCCATGGCCGGCAACCTACGCGGGCGGATGGGTCTCGACACGCCCGCTCGTCCCTCACGACCGACAGAGGGAGGCGGCCCGAGACCGCCTCCCCCGGCGGCTCACCCCAGGCGCCACTTCTGGTTGGCGGTCCCTGCGCAGGTCCAGAGCTGCAGCGCGGCACCGTTGGCGGCGTTGACGTCCTTGATGTCCACGCACTTGTTCGCCTGCGGGTTGACCAGGTCGCCCGCGCCGCTCAGCACGAACTGCTGGGCCGGGTTGCCGCTGCAGCGGGCGATCTGGATCGGCGTGCCGTCGGCGGTCCCGCCCCCGGCGACGTCCATGCACATCCCGTTCTGCGTGCGCAGCGTGCCGCTGACCCGATCCCAGCGCTGGTTGGTGCCGCCGTGGCAGTCCCACATGATCAGCCGCTGCCCGTCGGCGAAGTTCCAGTTGGGCACGTCGATGCACTTGTCGTTGAGCCGGCTGACGAGGGTGTTGCCGGCGCCGGTCGGCGGAGGCGTGGTCGTCGTACCTCCCGGACCGAAGGGCGTGAGCGTGATCCCTGCCGAGCGCGGGTCGCCGCTGTGGACCAGCGACTCCTGCGCCTGGACGTCGTCGAAGGCGAACCCGTAGGCACGGCCGTCGACCATGTTCTGGTGCACCAGCCGCGAGTAGTGGTTGGTGATCGCCCCCTGGTAGAAGTCCGCCGCCGTCCCGCTCGGCTGGGTGTCGAGCCGGCCGAGGGTCGAGCGGTGCAGAGCCGCGCACAGCGTCCGGGCGATCGGGCCGACGACCTGGTCGTTGGGCGCCCCCAGGGCACCGTCGCAGCCCCAGACGTTGCCGGTGCTCGGGCGCTGGAACGACGCGACCTGCTGGCCGGAGCCGTTGGTGAAGGTCATCGTGGTGCCGGACGTCCGGCCGTAGTAGCGCACGTCGGGCCGGTCCCCGAACGGCACGACGGTGAGCGTCCTGGACGTGTAGGCGTTCCACGCGCTGGCGATGTAGGGGTCGAGGTAGGTGCGGTCGAAGTAGCCGGCGTCCGCCGCCTTGCCCGGGGCGAGGACCCGCAGCACCGTGCCGTCGGCGCGGGTGCGCACGAGCCCGGCCCAGCCGGCCTGGTTGCGTACGCCGTTGATGATCCGGTTGCGCCCGTCGTCGACGAGCCGGCCGGTCGTGCGCGTCGCGCCGTCGGCGCCCGTCACCGAGACGGCGTGCGGCACCGCGAACATGTCGACCTGCGAGCTGTTCAGCCAGAGCCCGGCGTCGTTGTAGGTGAGCTCGCTCCAGTCGAACAGGATGTTCTCGCTGGGGTCGCCGGGTGCCCAGGGCGCCGGCTGCACGAGCCCGTCGGGCGTGAGCCGGAAGGGCAGCCGCTCGCCGAAGGACATGTAGATCCGGCCGGAGAAGCCGCGCGGTACGTGGAGCGTGGAGCTCGAGCCGGTGCCGCCCATCCGGATCGAGACGTCGGGCGCCGGGCTCGGCGGGTTGCTGCCCGCCGGCCACGGGCTGAACGTCCCGGCCTGGTTGACGTACCCGAGCCGGCCCGTCGCGAGGTTGACGCCGACGACGTAGAGGAAGACCTCCTCGCCGCGCTGGGACTGGTTGGTGATGGTGAACGGCAGCCGGTCCGGTCCGATCGCGACGGCGACCGGCGGCGGACTGGCGAGGGTGAGGGTGGCCGCGAGGGCGGCCAGGGCGACGAGAGCGCGACGCAGGCGCATGGTGGACCTTCTTCCCGAGAGAGTGTGACGGCGGTCACGTTATGAGAGCGCTTCCACGTCCTGTCAAGGGGTCGGTCAGGCCCTCGGGCCGGTGGTCTGCGGACCACTTCGGGCGGTGGTCCGGTCGGGTGCGGAGGCTGCCGGGGACTGCTGCCGTGGCCCGACCCGGCATGATCGAGCCATGACCGAGCGCAACGTCCTGGGCGGGGAGCTGGAGCCGTGCGGCACCGACCCGGTGACCGGCTTCCACCGTGACGGCACGTGCACCGTCGGCCCGCACGACGTCGGGCTGCACGCCGTCTGCGCGGTGATGACCGAGGAGTTCCTCGCGCACCAGGCCGCGGTCGGCAACGACCTCTCCACCCCGCGGCCGGAGTGGGCCTTCCCCGGCCTGGTGCCCGGCGACCGCTGGTGCGTCGTCGCTGCGCGCTGGCTGCAGGCGTACGACGCCGGGGTCGCGGCCCCGGTCGTGCTGGCCGCCACGTCGGAGCGCGCGCTGGACGTCGTACCGCTCGAGGTGCTGCGGTCGCACTCGGTCGACGTGCCGCCGGACCTCAGCGCCTGGGAGTGACGTCCCGACCTGCAGGGAGGCTCGGGAAGAGACCTACAGGTGGTGGAGCTTCGGGTACGGGTGGGCGACCCGCAGCACCTGCGACCCGAAGTCGACGGTGACGGCGTGGTTGTCCACCGCGACGACCCGGCCCAGGCCGTGGAGGTCGTGGGTGACGCGGTCGTCGACCTCGAACACCTCGACCACCGGCTCGACCTTGGGCTTGAAAGGACTGCTGGGGAGGTGCTTCGGCCCGGGGCCGCGCGAGGTGGTCATCACCTCGAGTATGCACCCTCACGGGTGGATCGGGGCATCTTCGCGGCATGTGCACCGACCGTGCCGGGCCGCACGACCTCCGCGTAGACCCCGAACACCGGCTCGCCGGCGTCGTTGGTGGGGCGGGTGGCGACGAGCTCCTTGAGGAGCCGTCGGTCCTTCACCCCGGTCGACGGGTCGTGGTCGATCACCGCGCAGCGCGGGACCGGACCGCCGACGCGGACCTCGGCGCTGCCGACCGCGAACGAGGTGCCGAGCCACGAGTCCTCGACCCACGGCTCGTCGGTCTCGACGACGAGGGTCGCGCGGAAGCGGGCCGCCTCGGCGCCGACGGCGTCCAGCGAGGCGGTGGCCACCACCGTCACCGGCGCTGCGAACACCACGCCACCGCGCGGCGCCGCCGCGAGCCGTACGTCGCGGCCGAGGAGGTCGGAGACCAGGGCGTCGTGCGGGCCGCCGACCAGCGAGAGCGCCACCTGCCGCCCCCAGTAGTCGCAGGCCACTGTCTCCCCCGACCCACGGGCGGGCGCCGCCACCGACTCACCCGACGGGAGGGTCATGGAGAGCTCGTCTCCCTCGACCCGCGCGATCACGCCGATGAGCGAGGGGTGCTGGACCGTGCGCAGCACGCTGCGGGCAGCGACGTCGACCAGGCACCACGCCCGGTCCCCGACCGGTCCGTGCGCGTCGAGCCGGACCGACGGCATCGGGAGGTGCCGCATGCCCTTGACCGGCGAGAAGCCCGCCGTGCGGACGTCGAGGTCGAGCGGCATGCGGCCATGCTTCCACGAGAACGCGCGGGCGGTGCGCGCCGCCCGCGTCAGTCGCCGCGCTCGGTGCGCAGGACCTCGCCGGACTCGGCGTCGACCTCGACGGTGGTCTCGTCCGGGGTGTCCTCCCCGAGCGTGACCTCCCAGACCGCGGCGCCGTCCTCCTCCGAGAGGTCGACCCCGGTGACGGTGCCGTCGACCTCGCCGAGCGCCGCCTCGATCGCGGCGGCGTGGTCCACGGAGACGCCGAGCAGCCGCTCGGTCTCGGCCGCGTCGTCCTGGTCGGTGTCGGTGTCCTCGACCGGTCCCCGCTCCACCGTCGTGGCGTCGGCGGACAGGTCGAGGTCGTTCTCGACGCCGTCGGCCGTGACGACCGTGACCTCCCAGCCCCGGCTGTCGCCGTCGACCGAGAAGACGGTGCCGTCGACCTCGCCCAGCGCGGTCTCGACCGCGGTCTCGACGTCACCCTGCAGGGCCTGCTCGGAGCCGGCGGACGGGGCGTCCGAGGCCGCAGAGGTCTGCTCGGCGCTGTCGTCGTCGCCACCGCAGGCGGCCAGCCCGAGGGCGAGCGGGGCGAGCACGGCGGCGGCAGCGAGGCGGGTACGGCGGGTGGTGCGGATCATGGTGACGACTCCCTGAGGTCGTGGTGGTCAGTACGCCACCCACCGTGCCCGGAGGCCGCACAAGGCGACCTCTCCGGACCCTCAACGTGCGGTTAAGCCGGACGGCTCACGCCAGCAGCCCCTTGACGTACGCCGCCTGGCCGAGGTGCTGGAGGCAGTCGCCCTGGATGCTCACGAGGCGTACGCCGGCGGTGACCGGCGGGTCCCAGCGCTGGTCGACCTCCCTCTCGAGCTCCTGCTCGTCGACGGTCTGCAGGTAGCGCGCGGTCGCGAGGGTCACCTCGTGGTGGTACTCCACCAGCAGCGCGGGATCGGTGATCCGCACCGCGTCGACCTGCTCGCTGGTGTGGCCGAACCCGATGTCGTCGGTGCCGTTCGGCAGCCCGAAGCGCTCTTGGAACCTCTCCCACACCTGGGGCGTGCCGGCGAGGTCGGCGACGTGGTCGTCCTGCACCCGCGCGAGGTGCCACAGCAGCCAGCCGATCGGGTTGCCGGTGCCGGCCGGCCGGTGGCGCAGGGCCTCCTCGTCGAGCCCCTCCGCGAGGTCGTCGTACAGCTCCGTGATGCGGCCGAAGCCCTCGGTCAGCAGTCCGCGAACGTCCATGCGTCCCAACGTAACCGCGGCTCCGGGCCGCACCACGTCCGTCCGGGTGGGCCGGGCGCGCGAGCTCGGCGGTTCGGGTGCGCACGAGGATGCGCCGGGAGATACTCCCGGCTGTGTCCGACCACGAGCCGAGCGCGCGCGAGCGCAGGCGCCGCGCCCGCGAGCTCGAGGCGGCCATGCGCGAGCTCGACCGGCTCGACCGCGAGGTCGGCCTCGGAGCCATGCCGTCCGCGGCGCGGCGGCGGCGCCGGCGTACCCCGCCGCAGCTCTCCCTCGTGCTGTCGCTGGTGCTGACCGCCGCGATGGTCGGCACGGTGGTGGCGCTGCACCCCTCGGAGCAGATGCAGTCGCTGCGCCGGACGCTCGGCATCGCCGGCTCCCTCGACACCGAGGACGTCGGCGGCGCGCACGCCTTCCTGCTGACCCAGCCGGGCAGCGCGGAGCCGGTGGGCTGGGACCCGTGCCGGCCCATCCGGTGGGCGGTCAACCCGACGGATGAGCCCGTCGGCGGGCGGGAGGTCGTGGAGAACGCCGTCGAGCGGCTGGCCGCCTCCACCGGCCTCGACCTGCAGGCGGCGGGCGAGACCGCGCACGTCCCGTTCGCCGGTGCGACGCCCGTGCACGGGGCCCGGCCGGTCGTGATCGGCTGGGGCTCCGAGGAGGACTTCCCGGGACTGGAGGGCTCCATCGCCGGGCTCGGCGGCGCGAGGAGCGACGGTGCGGCGGGTCGCAGCTACCTCTACACCGGCAACATCGTCCTCGACACCGACGTCTTCACCGCGGCCACCATCGCGCGCCGGCCGGTGGCGCTGGAGGCGATCGTGCTGCACGAGCTCGGCCATGTCGTCGGGCTCGGCCACGTCGACGACCCGGACGAGCTGATGGCCGAGCGGCACAGCCGGCAGGACGGGTGGGGGCCCGGTGACCGCGAGGGCCTCGAGGTGCTCACCTCGATCCCCTGCCGCTGAGGCGACCTACTCGACCGGCGTCGCCGAGCGCACCTGCGGCGCGCTCGAGTGCTCGTCCTTCATCGCGTCGATCTCGGCCAGCACCCGCGAGCGCTCGTCGTCGTCGAGGCGTACGCCGGCCTCGCGCAGGCCGTTGTCGAGCTCGTCGGAGATGACACGGTCCTCCGCGCTGTACTGCCACGAGCTCACCTCGTCGACCACCCGCTGCGCTGCCTCGGTCGCTGCCTGGTTCACCTCGTCGCTCATGCCCCCCAACGTAGCCAGCGCGCGACACCTCACAACCGCCCATCAGGGTGGGGCTACATCGCCCGCGACAGGCTCCGCCGCAGCGCCCAGGCACCGAGCGCCGCCGCGCCGATCGCCATCCCGGCGAGCACCGCCAGGTTGGGCAGCACGTCGACGAGGGTGCCGCCGCGCCGCTGCACCTCGGCGAGCGCGGTGTAGGCCCACGCGTGCGGCGTGAGGTCGGCGACCCGCCGGATCGCGTCGGGGAACAGCTCGAGCGGCAGCATCGAGCCGCCCAGCGCGGCGAGCACCAGACCGAGCCCGACGCCCGCACCGCTCGCTGCTCCCTCGTTGCCCAGCACCGTGCCGAGCAGGATCGCCGTGCCCGAGGCCACCAGGCTGAACAGCAGCAGGACCAGCAGCGCGAGCGCGAGGTTCCCCCAGCGCACGCCGAAGAGCAGGCTGCTGGCGAGCATGATGTAGCCGCCCTGGAAGAGCCCGATCGCCCACCGGCCGACGACCTGCCCCGCGACCAGCTCGCCCGCCGTCATCGGGCCGGCCAGCATCCGCGCCACCACCCCGAGCCGCCGGGCCTGAATGAGTGTGGCCGACCCGGCCAGGCAGCTGAGGAAGACGAACAGCAGCAGCTGGCCCGACGCGCCGAAGTCGAACTGGCCGAGCCCGGCGAACTCCTGGCTCAGCGCGTCGACGTTGGTCACCTCCAGCCGCGGCGCCACGACCTGGCGCTGGGCGGCCGCCAGCGCGGCCTCGGGGTCGCGGACGCCATGGTCGGTCAGTGCCACCACCCGGTTGCGGTCGGCGCGCACCGCGTCCACCGCCACCCGGACGTCCTGCTCGACCACCTGGGCGTCGGCCGCCGACCCGCGCACCAGCTCGAGCGCCACCGCCTCCCCGGCGTCGTACGCCGTCGCGGCCGCGCCGTCGACGCGGACCGCGACGTCCAGGCGTCCGCGGGCGAGCAGGTCGAGCGCGTCGGACCAGGCCGGGTCGGACACCACGACGTCGTCGCGCTCGAGCTGCTGAACCAGCGCCGACTGGAGCGCGGAGCCAGAGCCGCTCACCGCGACCCGCCCGGCGCGGGCCCCCTCGCCGAACTGGAGTCCGATCATCAGCACCAGCAGCAGTGGGAAGACGAAGACGAAGAAGAGGTTCGAGCGGTCACGGACGAAGAGGCGGAGCTCCACCCCGGCGACGGCGAGGACGTTCCTCATGACAGCACCCCCCGGTCCGGGACCAGGCGCGAGACCGCCAGCATCACCGCGCCGAAGCCCAGCATGATCGCGACGGGGACGCCGATGTCGCCCAGCCCGCCACCGCCGGACGTCGTACCCAGTCCGCGCAGCAGCGCCGCGACCGGGTTGAGGTCGAGCACGCCCGACAGCGGACCGGTGGCACTCACCGGGAAGAACGCGCCGCCGCCGATGCCGAGCACGAGCGCGACGATCGAGGTCGCGATGCCGGCCTGCTCGCTGGTCCGGGCGACCCGGACGATGAGGAACATCACCGACGTCCCGGCCGCCGCCGCGCACACCACCAACGCGGCGACGGCGGGGAGCGAGCCGAAGTCGGCGTCGAAGAGGTAGCCGCCCAGCGTGAGCAGCACCCCCGTCGCCACCACCCCGAGCACGAAGCTCACCAGCGCCTTGGACGCGACGACCACCCACCCCGGGATCGGCATCGAGCGCAGCCGGGCGAGCGTGCCGGACTCGCGGTCGACGAGGAGGCCGGTGACGCCGAAGCTGACCGTGAACAGCAGGAACAGCCCCGCCTGTCCGGCGACCAGCGCCGCACCCGAGTCGAGCTGCTCGTCCGCCGCGCGGCCCTGGACGAGGTCGTACGCCGGGCCGGAAGTCGCCTCCTCGACGAGCGCCTCGAGCTCGTCCGGCGCGACGCCCTCGGCGAGTGCGGCCCGGGCGGTGACGGCGCCGGAGCCGATCTGGCCGAGGAGGCCGTCGACGACCGAGAGCACGATGTCGGCGCCGATGCCCGCCTCGTCGCCGCGGACCGCCTCGACGGTCACCGGCTCGCCCATCTGCGCGGACCGGCCGAACCCGTCCGGCACCAGCAGCGCGATCGCGGCGTCGCCGTCCTCGACCTGCGCCCGCCCGGCGGCGGCGCCGACCTCGTGCACCGTGACGTCGAGCTCGTCCGTGCCGTCGAGGTCGCGCACGACGGAGGTGAGCGCCTGGGCCAGGTCGTCGCCGGCGGGGGCGCTGATCGCGACGGTGACCGGCTCGATCTCGAGGTCCTCGGTGGCACTGAAGACCAGGTTGAACACGGTCATCAGCGCCATCGGCACCACGAGGGCGAAGATGACGACCGACTTGTCGCGCACCCGCTGGAGCAGGTCGGCGGCGGTGAGGGCGAGGAGCTGGCGCATCAGTCGCGCAGCCCCTTCCCCGTCAGGTGCAGGAAGACCGACTCGAGGTCGGGCCGCGCGATCTCGACGTCGGCCAGCGTGACGCCGTACGCCGTCGCCGTGCCGACCACCTGCGCGACGAGGGCGGGCGCGTCCTTGACGGTCAGCGTCACGGACCGGCGCTCGGTGTCGACGCGGACGACGCCCGGGACCTGCCGCAGCTCCTCCGCCGCGCCGGCGAGGTCACCGGTGCCGCCGAGCCGGATCGTGTCGACCCCGCCGGTCAGCCGGACCAGCTCGTCGCGGGTGCCCTCGGCCTGCAACCGGCCGGAGTCGATGATGGCGATGCGGTCGCAGAGCCGCTCGGCCTCCTCCATGTAGTGCGTCGTGTAGAGCACCGCCATGCCCTCCCCCGACAGCGCCTCGACCGACTCGAGGATGGCGTGGCGCGACTGCGGATCGACCCCGACGGTCGGCTCGTCGAGGATCAGCAGGGTCGGCCGGTTGAGCAGCCCGATGCCGATGTTGAGCCGGCGCTTCATGCCGCCGGAGTACTCCTTGCTGCGGTCCTTCGCGCGGTCGGCGAGCCCGATCAGCTCGAGCACCTCCTCGACCCGGCCTCTGAGCCGGTCGCCCCGGAGTCCCTGGAGCCGACCGAAGAGGGCGAGGTTCTCGCGGCCGCTGAGGTCGGGGTAGATCGCCAGCTCCTGCGGCACCAGCCCGACGTGGCGCTTCGGCTCCGTGGTGCGCGGCGTCATCGGCTGCCCCGCGATCGTCACCGTCCCCGCGTCGGCGGCGATCAGCCCGGCGACCATCGAGATGGTGGTCGTCTTCCCCGCCCCGTTGGGTCCCAGCAGGCCGTACGTCTCGCCCTCCGCGATGCGGAACGACACCCCGTCCACCGCCGTCAGGTCCCCGAACCTCCGGACCAGCGAGTCCACCACCAGCACGTCGCCTGTCATGCCACCCCTCCCGTCACCTCCACGCTCCCAGAGCGCCACGGGGTGCGGGAGGGACGAAAGTCATGACTTCCCCGACCCTGCCTCGGTGGTTGAGGTGCGAGCCCACGTCTCGGTGGTTGAGGTGCGAGCGCAGCGAGCCTCGAAACCCCCCGCATGCCTCCCCGACCCACGGGTACGGGAGTCGTTCGAGACCTCGACCGAAGGCGGTTCATCACGATGAAGGCAGTCACCTGGCAAGGCGTCCACGACATGCAGGTCACCGACGTACCCGACCCGCGGATCGAGGAGCCGACCGACGCGATCATCAAGATCACCTCCACCGGCCTGTGCGGCTCCGACCTGCACCTCTACGAGACCCTCGCCCCGTTCATGGAGGCCGGCGACGTCGTCGGCCACGAGCCGATGGGCATCGTCGAGGAGGTCGGCTCGGCCGTCACCAACCTCAGCGTAGGCGACCGCGTCGTCGTACCGTTCAACGTCTGCTGCGGCTCGTGCTGGATGTGCGGGCAGGGCCTCTACAGCCAGTGCGAGACCACGCAGAACCACGAGCACGGCACCGGCGCGAGCTTCTTCGGCTACAGCAAGCTCTACGGCCAGGTCCCCGGCGGGCAGGCGGAGTACCTCCGCGTCCCCTTCGCGAACTTCCTGCCGGTCAAGGTGCCGCACGAGCACGCCGACGACCGCTTCCTCTTCCTCTCCGACGTGCTGCCGACCGCGTGGCAGGCGCTGCAGTACGCCGACGTCCCCGAGGGCGGCACGCTCCTCGTCCTCGGCGCCGGCCCGATCGGCGACATGGCCGCGCGGATGGGCGTCCGCGCCGGACACCGCGTCTTCTCCGTCGACCGGGTGCCCGAGCGGCTCGAGCGCGTGAAGGCCTTCGGGGCCGAGCCGTTGGACCTCGACGACGCCAACGAGGTCGGCAGCGTCGGCGACATCATCCGCGAGGCCACCGGCGGGCGCGGTCCGGACGCCGTGATCGACGCCGTCGGCATGGAGGCCCACGGCTCCACCGGTGCGCAGGTCGTCCAGAAGATGACCGGTCTGCTGCCCGACGCGGTCTCCGAGCCGATGATGAAGAAGGCCGGCCTGGACCGCCTCGCCGCCCTGCACACCGCCATCGACGCGGTGCGCCGCGGCGGCACCATCTCGATCTCCGGCGTCTACGGCGGCATGGCCGACCCGATGCCGATGATGCAGCTGTTCGACAAGCAGGTGCAGATCCGGATGGGGCAGGCCAACGTCCGCCGCTGGACCGACGAGCTGCTGGCCATGCTGGTCGAGGACGACCCGTTCGGCGTCGACGCCTTCGCCACCCACCACCTCCCCCTCGCCGAGGCCCCCGACGCCTACGAGCACTTCCAGAAGAAGGAGGAGGGCATGGTCAAGGTGGTCTTCCAGCC
>JAYSEC010000056.1:0-3624 GCA_041914085.1 Nocardioides sp. | reverse complement strand
CTCCACCCACCCCCGGCTGGTGAGCGGCACCCCGTCCTCCCGCAGCCGGTCGACGGCCGTCCCGCCATGACACGTGGCGGGGCGGCCGTCGGCGTGCACGACGCGCCACCACGGCACGGCGTCACCGTGCAGCGCCATCACCCGCCCGACCTGCCGCGGCCCGCCCGTGCCGACCTTCCTGGCCAGCGCGCCGTACGTCGTCACCCGCCCGACCGGCACCTGCTCGACCAGCGCCAGCACCGCCTCGACGTAGTCCTCGTCCATGCGGCTCAGCCCTCGGCAGGTACGTCGTAGTGCAGCAGGCCGTCGACCACCCGCGCGCCGGCCGACGGCTCGTGCGGCGTGGTCCGCCCGCCGTGCGCCAGGTGGGCGACGTCGAGGTCCCGCAGCAGGAGGGCGGCGTCGGCGATCAGCCGGCGGTGGCAGCGCCACCACACGGCCTCGCTGCACATCACGACCGTCGTGCCGTTCGTCGCCACCTGCTCGTCCAGCTCGTCCAGCGCCGCGAGGAAGTCGGGCGTCCTGGTGTGGGCGGCGTACGCCCGGAACGCCTCGACCCGCCACCAGCTGTCGGCGTCGGGGTCCGCGTCCTTGTCGCGTCGCCGACGGCCGCCGAGACGCTCCTCCCACCGGTAGCCGATGCCCACCTCCGGCAGCCACTCGCTGAGTGCGTCCCTGCTCACGTCCGGGTTGTGCCGGCTGCCCGGGAAGCGGCGGACGTCGACCAGCAGGTCGGTCGCGGCACCCGTCAACAGCGCGGCCAGCGCATCGCGGTCGAGCGTCCCGTGCCCGACGGTGAGCAGCTGTCCCATGTCTCCGTCCTACCGCATCCCCCGAAAACGGGCATCGGTGACCGGTTCATGCGCGACGGGACCATGGCGCCCAGTGGCCGGGACCAATGGCCCTGTGCTCATCGCGACGAGGAAGCCAGACTCGCCCAATGACCCTGACCCACCCGGCGTACGAGCCCTGGTTCAGCCGACGGGCACGACTGGCGCTCGCCGGCGTGCTCGCGATGTTCGCGTCCATCACCGTGGTCCGCTTCGCCCTGGGCAACGACGCCTCGGTGGCCATCACGTTGCTCTACGTCGTGCCGATCAGCCTCGCCGCCCTCGCCTGGGGGCGCGTCGCCGGGATGATCGCCTCGGCGGCTGCCCTGGCCCTGCTCGCGCTGTGGGTGCTGGTGGCCGACGTGGACCTCACCGTGCTCGGCTGGTCGGCACGCGTGGTGCCGATCCTGCTCGTCGGGCTGCTCCTCGGCGACGCCTCCGACCGGCTGCGCCGGGCCGAGCGGGCCCACGTCGAGCAGGCCGAGCGCGAGCTCCTCCACCGGCAGGCCGTCGAGATCAACGACTCGCTCCTCCAGGGCATGGCGGCGGCCAAGTGGGCGCTGGAGGCCGAGCGGCACGACGTCGCGCACGAACGCCTCACCGACGCCATCGCGTCGGGACAGAAGCTCGTCGCCGGTCTGATCCGCGACTCGGCGATGGGGCCGCTCGACGGCGTCTCTGACACCCATCGCCGCTGAGGAGTGGTGACGCGCCCCACTACCCTCACGGCATGCGCGCCCCTGCAGTCCTGTCCGCGCTGGTGGACCGCGCCGAGGCGCTGCTGTCCGCGCACGGCCGCGTCGTCCTCGGCATCACCGGCGCGCCCGGCGCCGGCAAGTCGACCCTCGCCGAGACGCTGGTGGCGGGGCTGCGCGCGGACCTCGGACCCGACGAGGTGGGCCACCTGCCCATGGACGGCTTCCACCTCGCCGACGTCCAGCTCGACCGCCTCGGCCTGCGCGACCGCAAGGGCGCACCCGAGACGTTCGACGTCGACGGCTACGTCGCCATCCTGCGCCGGCTGCACGACGAGCCCGGCCACACGGTCTACGCCCCCGGCTTCGAGCGCGACCTCGAGCAGCCCCTCGCCGCCGCCATCGCCGTCCCGGCGTCCGCCCGGCTCGTCGTCACGGAGGGCAACTACCTCCTGCTCCCCGACCGCGGCTGGGAGCGCGTCCGCCCCCTCCTGACCGAGGCCTGGTTCGTCGACGTGGACGACGACGTACGCCGCGAGCGCCTGGTCCGTCGCCACGAGCGGTTCGGCAAGCCCCCGACCGCCGCCCGCGCCTGGGTCGACCAGGTCGACGAGCCGAACGCCGAGCTCGTCCGCGCGACCCGGGACCGAGCCGACCTCGTCATCCCACTGCATCCGGTGGTCGAGTAGCCCGACCAACCGTTGGTCGAGGAGGGACGAAGTCCCGTCACGAGACCCCGGCACCTGGCCGGCTCACCAGCGGTTGCGCACGTCCTCCGCCCACCCGACGAGCCCCTCGAGCCGCACCCATTCACCCGCGTCGTCGCGCACCCGCCCGGACCAGTGGCCGAAGCACTGGTGGGTGCGCGACGCGAAGACCTTGAGGTCGATGACCGAGCGCTTGAGGTGGAAGGGCGTGAAGGTGAGCTCGACTCCCTCGCCCGTCACCCGCCACGGCGCGAGCCAGTCGCCGGTGTCGTACGTCCAGTCGAGCTCCTCGCTGACCTTGGTGAGGTGCCCGTCCACCAGCAGCGCGTTCTCGGTCGCCCCGGTGCCGTCGGTCCACTTACCGCCGACCTGGATCCCGACGACGCGCCCGTCGGTACGGCCGGAGCCGGCGCCCCAGTTCCAGTGCATCGCGTACGGCCAGCGGCCGCGGCCGTGGTCGAGGACCGCCCACGACTCCCCCGGAGGTACGTCGTACTGCACGCCGTCGACCCACAGCGTGCCGGCGGCCGGGCGGGCGACGTCCTTGACGGTGTACTGGAAGAGCCGGTCGCTCCACGGCACGACGACGCCGAGGGACTCGTGGCCCGGCGGCCGCTCCGCCATGACGTCGACGCGCACCCGTGCTCCCTCGGCGCGCAGCCGCGTGCCGCCCTCGACCTCGTCGAGGTCGATGCGGACCTTCTTCGTGCGGGCGCGAGCCGGTCCCGCGCCCAAGGTGCCCGGCAGGGTGGCGCTGTGCCCGAGGACACCGATCGCGTCGTGCGCGACCTCCTCGCCGGTCCGGCGGTCGAGCACCCAGATGCTGTGCACGGCGGCGTAGTCGATGTCGGAGAGCACCAGCGCGACCACGTGGGTCGGCGTCGTCACGCCCCAGTACTCCCACCGCTTGTTGCGCCCGCGTCCCCGCAATCCGCGACCGATGCCGTCGGTCGTGATCAACGGCGTGCGCGTCCACCCGACCGCCTCACGGTTGAGCCGGCCGTCGGGCTGCGTGAGGGAGACGGGTGAGGAGATCTCGCGCTCAGTGAGGGCCACGGCCGGACACTACTTCTCGATCGCTGGTCGACGAGGTCGCGCAGCCCGATGCCCGTTGGTCGAGGAGGTCGCCCAGCCCGATGCTCGTTGGTCGAGGAGGTCGCGCAGCGACCGTCACGAGACCCCCCAGCCCCGGCGTTCAGTCCTCGCGCTCCTTCGGCGGCCGTCCCCGCTTCGGCACCGGGCCCGCGTCGCGCGGCGCCCGACCGGCTGCCCGGAGCGCGTCGCGCAGCAGCAGCTCGATCTGGGCGTTGACGCTGCGCAGGTCGTCGGCGGCCCAGCGCTGGAGGGCGGAGTGGACGGCAGGGTCGAGGCGCAGGAGCACGGACTTGCGCT
>JAYSEC010000055.1:13406-16657 GCA_041914085.1 Nocardioides sp. | reverse complement strand
CCCCGCACAGGTGGAACGAGAGTCCACGCCGAACGCGTCGGGACCGGAGGCGGCCGCCGGCGGCATGGGCTCGAGCAGCGAGCGCGTCGGGCACGCCGGGCCAGGGCAGGTGGCCACGGACGGCCTCCGCGACACCTCGCCCGTGGAGCCCGACGCCGATGCGCCACCGGAGCAGAGCGCCGGGGGTGAGGAGCCGAACCCGGACGGCATCGACCCCAAGGCGGGCTACCCCGAGCTCGACCCGCGCAGCGAGGACACGCCCTACCGGCCCTGACGACGGCGTCAGCCGCGCAGCAGCCGCGAAAGTGGCGTCCGTCGTAGTCGACGCCACTCGAGCAGGGCCAGCACGGCGGCCCCACCGACGAGGACGACCACGGGCAGCACGACCCACCACGGCACGACGGGGTCGGTCGCTCCCGGTGCGAGGGTGAGGCGCTGCAGCGAGAGCGAGCCCAGCGTCGCGTGGGCGCACCCGACCCCGACGGCCAGGCCGACGACGGCCGCCGCGAGCACCGGTGTCGCGAGCTCGCCGAGGAGGGTGAGTCGCAGGTCGCGGTCGGACGTGCCCAGGGCGCGCAGCCTGCCCAGTGCCGTGGCCCGACCCGGGGCGTCCGCAGCCGCGGCCAGCGCCACCCCGAGCAGCCCGGCCACCGCCAGCAGGGCGCACGACGCCCACGCGAGGGCCAGGACCGCCGACGGGAGGGCGGCACCGCGTCGCCGCGCGAGCTCGTCGGCGTACGTCACGACCGCGCCGCCGGGCACCGCCTGGTCGACCGCGTGGAGAGCCTTTGCGGCACCGGGCCCGACGGCCCAGACCGAGCCGGGCGGCACCGAGACCCCGGCCGCGGCGAGCGCCTCCACGTCGACGACCACGACCGGGTCCGAGGCGGCCCCGACGTCCGGTGCGGTGCCGACCACCTGCAGGGGGACGCGTGCGTCCTGCCAGAGCAGGCTCGGGTCGTCGCGCAGGCCCGCCGGGCCGCCCAGGAGGAGGGCGGGGACCCGATCACCGTCGGTGGAGCGCAGCCGGGCCAGCCGGGGTGCGTCGGGGAGGTCACTGGTGGCGAGCACCTGCTCGTAGGCGCGGGCGTCGACCACGACGAGCCGCACGTACGCCGACCCACCCCGCGCCGAGACGCGCACGCCGTCCTCGACCCGGGCAGCCGCAGCAGCCCGCACGCCGGCGGCGCGGGCGACGCCGGACGCCGCCTCCGCCACGGCCGGGCCGGGCTGGGCGTCGAGGCGCGCGTCACCGCCGACGACCGACAGCGCGCCCGCCGCCTGGCCGTCGCGCAGCGTGGCAGCGAGGGCGGCGCCGAAGGTGGTCGCCGAGACGGCCACCACGACGACCACGGTGACGACCACCTCCGGCAGCGCACCGGCGCCCGACCGGGCGAGGCGGGCGGCCACGAAGAGCGGGACGCCGCCGGTGGTCCGCCGCGTCCTCCGCAGGGCTGCGCGCACCGCGACCGGCACGAGCCGGACCAGCAGCACGGCTGCCGCCACGGCGATCCAGGTCACGGCGCTGGTGGCGGTGAGGTCGCCGCCGTCGACCACCCCGCGCTGGCGCAGGGCGACGAGGGAGAGGACGGCCGCGACCAGCACGGCGAGCTCGAGGACGACGCGCTGCAGCTGAGCCGAGCGCTCCCGCGCCCGGCGGGTCGAGCGGTTCGCCGGAGCCCGACCCACCTGCCCGCGCGCGGTCGCGACACCGAGCGCGACGGGGGCCAGGGCGGCCACGACGAGCACCGGGACCGACCACGCCCACCCCACCGACCCGGCGGCGAGCCGCACGGCGGTCAGGCCCGTCGCCGCACCGACCACCGCGACGAGCAGCGACTCCACGCCGAGCTCGACACCGATGCCGGCCAGGCCGGCGCCGCGTTCCCGCGCTCCCGTCAGCGTCCCCACGCGTCGTCGGACCAGCAGCTGCGCGCCCAGCACGAGCACGAGCAGCACCACGGCGAGGAGCCCGACCAGCAGGACCTCCGCCTGGCCGCGGGCCGCGGCGACACGGGCGCGTCCGTCCCGGAGCACCGTCCCGAGCAGGCTGTCCCACGTGGTCTCGCCGAACCCGGTGCCGGCGCGCGACTGCAGCGCGGCGATCGTCTGCTCGAGCGCGGCCGCGTGTCGCCACCTGACCGCCTCGGGGACGGGCGCCAGCACCAGGCGGCGGCTCAGCGCGTCACCGGGCACGGCGAGCCGCAGGACGGGCAGGGACTCCGCGGTGACGAGCGCCGCGCCCGCGGTGCGCGGCTCGTCGCCCGCGGTGCTCGACGTCGGGTGCAGCAGCTGCGGCTCGACCTGCCATGCCTTGTCGTCCGGGTCCTCGGGGGCGAAGACACCGCTGACGGCGACCTCGACGGACCGCCCGTGCTCGTCGCGAGCCGGGAGACGGTCGCCGACCTCCAGGTCGAGGGCCGTCGCCACGGCATCGGAGACGGCGACCTCCACCGCGACGTCCCCGGCGCCCCGCCGGCCCGGTGCGCCGCTCGGCGCGCCACCGCGGGTGTACGTCACGGCGGGGCCGCCCTGCGCGGTGTCGAGGAAGGCGAGCCGGAGGTACCTGCCGGGACCCGCGTCCAGCAGCTGCAGCGGGGGCGTGGTCACGGTCGTGACGCCGGGACGCAGCACCACCGCGAGCTCGCGCGGCATCGTGCTCCGGGCGAGGTCCGCGTCCTGCCGGACCTGCGTGGCGGTGCTGGGGTCGAGCGCCTTGCCCGCCGGGTCGTCGTACCAGTCGGGGAGGGTCGCCACGACCGTCCCGCGCGGGCCGGCGTCCGCCACAGCCGCGGCCATGGCCCGGTCGGCGGACCGCTCGGTGACCGGCGACACCGCCCCCACGAGGGCGACGGTGAGCGCGACCACGGCCGTGACCAGGAGCAGCAGCCCGCGGTCGGCGCGCAGGCGGCCGCGGACCGTCGGCCAGTGCGGGCGGGGGAGGGCCATCAGAGGTCACCGTCCCGGAGCTGCGACGGCCCCGACCGCCGTACGACGAGCGTGCTGAGGAGCCACGTGACGACCAGCGCGCTCACCACCATCGCGCCGACGACTGCCAGCTCGGCCCGCCAGGGCCACGCCACGACCGCTTCCGGCACGGGAGCAGCGCCCACGTCGGAGCGGACCAGGTGCGGGCCGACCAGCACGGTGGCCAGCGCGCCCACGAGGGTCCCGACCAGGGTGAGGGGCAGGAGGACCAGGAGGTGCTCGGCGCGCTGCAGGCGACCGGCGTCGCGGCGGGACAGGCCCAG
>JAYSEC010000055.1:0-13306 GCA_041914085.1 Nocardioides sp. | reverse complement strand
GTCACGGTGTCGACGTCGGCGAGCACGGAGACCTCGGCGGGCGCCGACGGGACCTCGGGCACCAGCGCCACCACCTCCAGCTGCAGGGCGGTGCCGCCGACGATGGCCGAGAGCTGGTCGCCGATCTCCGCCCCCACGGCCTCGACGAGCCCGTGGGACACCGCCACGGGAACGACCGCGGGCGCGGGCAGGACCGTCGTGAGGACGTCGGCACCGGTGTAGTCGAGGTACGCGAGGTCGACGTCGACCGAGGTCCGGAGCGTCGTGCTGCCGCCACGCGACCGCAGCTCGGCCGTCGCCCCGGCCACCGGGCTCTGGTCCTGCAGGGGTCGGACCTGCCAGGTCGGTCCTCCGCCGGCGTCCTGCCGGGCTCCGGGCACGACCAGGGAGGCGGTCACGGTCGACCTGGTCGCCGTCGGCCGTCCCGGCGCACGCCCGGTCGCCCCGTCGAGCTCGAGCCGTACGGCGACCAGCCGCAGGTCGTCGCCCGGCGCGGTCGACCACGTGAGGGGATGGGCGTCGCCGTCCAGGGGGATCTCGCCGCCGGCGACAGAGGCGCGGAAGCCGGACGGGTCCTCCAGCACCGCGGTCACGCGTGCCGTGAGGTCGGCGCCCCCCGGCCCCCGCCCGCGCAGCACGACACCGGCGCCGTCGTCGGGGAGGGGGACCCCCGCCGCAGGTGCCGCGGGAGCCAGCGCGCGCCCGACGTCGGCCCACGACTGACCGCCGTCGAGGCGTCCGCGCAGCAGCGCTCCCATCTGCCGTGAGTCGACCGCGACGAGGACCGGCCGAGCCCCCTGCTGCCCGACGAAGCGGCCCAGTGCCAGTGGGCGGTGCACGACGGGGGAGATGGCCGACGCGGGTCCGCGACCGGCGGCGGCGCGGACCTCCCGCGCCTCGGCGAGTCCGGCGGGAGCGCGGAGCGCCAGGGCGAGGTCGGCCCCCACCCGCAGTGCTGCCTGGTCCTGCTGCGACTGCTCCCACGTCGTCCGCAGGGCCAGGGCGAAGACCGCGGCGGCGACCGACGCGGCGACCAGCACCATCGCCGTCGCCGCGTGCGCGCGATGCGCGGCCTGGTGGGTGGCGAGCGGCAGCGCCAGCCCGCGGGACCGGCGTGCCGCGCTGGCGGCCCGGGCCAGCAGCAGCGGCACGACCCGGACGCCCAGGACCGTGAGCACCGCGAGGCAGAGGACCGGGGCGGCGGTGAGGACCACGTCACCGGCCCGAGCCGACACGGACGGCTGGTCGCGCAGCTGCCACCACGCGAGCGCGGCGGCCGCGACGAGGACCAGGTCGGTGGCTCGACGCGCGAGGCCGGCGCGCGGCGACGGGTCGGCCGGAGGTCGCGACCGCAGTGCGGCGGCCACGAGTGTCGCGGTGAGCAGCGCCGCGGTCGCCAGGACGGCCGCCGTCAGCGGCCACGTGAGGTCCGGCGCCTGCCGGAGCCCCGCAGCCGAGAGGTCGTCGCTCCGGGTGAGGACGGCGTGGAGCACGGCCGCAGCGGGGACCGCCAGGGCACTCGCGAGCACGGCCAGGAGGGCGGCCTCCGCGGCAGCGGCACCGGTGCGCTGGCGGCCGCTGGTCCCCATCGCCCCGAGCAGCTCGCGCTCGTCCTCGCGCACCGACCCGACGAGACGCCCGGCCAGGACGGCCGCCGCCAGCGACAGCGCCGTACCGAGCAGCAGGACGACCAGCACGGTGGACCGGGTGCTCGCCTGCTGGGCGTGCAGGTGCGCGAGGGTGCGGGGGAGGTCGGACGCCAGGCGCGTCAGCCGGGCCCGCTCGCCGACACGTGCGGCCAGCAGTCCGGGCGCGTCGTCGAGCCGTCGGTTCGCACCCCGGAGCTCGGGATCGCCGGCGAGGGCGCGGGTGGGGTGGGCGGTCACGCGCAGCGCGTTGACCGACGAGCCGGTGTCGCGGAGGGCGGCCCCGTCGACGACGAAGGGTCCGTAGGTCGGCGCGGCCTCCAGCCCGTCGCTGTAGGCGGGGGAGAAGCCGGCGCCGCCGAGCGGGTCGCGCTCCCACTCGGGGTCGGCACGCGGGAGGAAGGTGCCGACGACCACGAGCCGTACGGGCGCGTCGACACCGCCCAGGCCGCGCTCCCTGCCGAGCACCACGCGGTCGCCGGGCCGGAGACCGAGCAGGCGCGCCGTGGCGTCGGGCACGACGGTCTCGGCGCGGCCGTCGGTCGCGGCCGGCCACCGCCCCGACGTCAGCTGTGCGCGGGTGGCCAGCGCGTCGGTCGCGACGAGGTACGCCTGGCTGCCCGGACGCGCTCCGTCCGCCTCGAGCTCCCGCAGCCGCGACGTCGCCGTGGTCTCGAGCGTCGGCCGCATCGGGGTGAGGACGTCCTCGACCACGCTCGCCGCCGCGTCCCGCGCCGCCGTCGCGTCCTGGCCGGTGAGCTCGACGACGTACGCCGTCACGCCGAGCCCGGCGGGCTCGGAGCGCTGGACCGCCTCGCGGAAGGCGCGGTCCTGGGTCACGTCCAGCACGAGGGTGCACGTGCCGACCAGCGTGCAGGCGGTCGCGACCAGCGCGACGACTGCCCCCAGCAGCCGGCGTTGCACGAGCGCTCGCCGCAGCACGAGGGGAAGCACGCGTCCGCCTCAGCCGTCGAGCCGGCCGTCCGCGATCGGGAGGACCCGATCCGCGAGGGACATCAGCACCGGGTCGTGCGTGGCCACGACCGCGGTGACCCCCTCGGACTCCACGACGGCCCGCAGGAGCGCCATCACCCCCAGGCCGGTCTCGGTGTCGAGCTGCCCGGTCGGCTCGTCGGCGAGCAGGACGCGGGGCGACCCGGCCAGGGCCCGCGCGATGGCGACGCGCTGCTGCTGGCCGCCGGAGAGCTCGCCGGGTCGCTGCGCGGCGTGGTCGGCGAGGCCCACCAGGTCGAGCAGCAGGGCCACCCGCTGCTCGCGGTCGGCCACGGGCGTGCGCCGCAGCCGCAGGGGGACCCCGACGTTCTCCGCGGCGGTGAGCCCCGGGACCAGGCCGAAGGTCTGGAAGACGTAGGACACCGTGTCGCCCCGCAGGGCGCTGAGGCCCTCGTCGTCGAGGCCGGTGACCTCGGTCTGGTCGACGCGGACGGTCCCCGCGTCCGGTCTGTCGAGCCCGCCGAGCAGGTTCAGCAGCGTGGTCTTGCCGGAGCCCGAGCGGCCGACGACGGCGAGCAGCTCGCCGGGGGCGACGTCGAGGGAGACGTCGTGCACGGCGTGCCGCGGGGCCGTGGCGGTGCCGAAGGTGCGGGTCAGTCCCCGCGCCGCGACCATCGGACCCGGCGACTGCTCGCGGGTCTGGTCGGTCGAGGTGCTCACGCGCCCTCGCCGCGGTCGGAGCGGATCTGGACGTGGTCCTCCGCGAGCGCGAGCCGGACCCGACGGGTGAGGTCCAGCGCCTCGCGGTACTCGCGGGGCAGCTGGACCCGCCCGGCCCGGTCCATCACCGCGAACTCGACGGCCGCGCCCGGGGCTCCGGCTACCGTGTGGTCGCGGAGCACCTCGCTGCTCGTCCGTCCGTCCCGGATGGCCACGGTGCGCGCCACCTGACCACTCACCTCGGCGTCGTGGGTCACCACGACCACCGTGGTCCCGAGCTCGTGGTTGACCGTGCGCAGGGCCGCGAACACCTCGGCGGCGGTCTCCCTGTCCAGCTCGCCGGTCGGCTCGTCGGCCAGCAGCAGGCGTGGGGCGTTGGCCAGCGCGACCGCGATGGCCACGCGCTGCTGCTCGCCGCCCGACATCTCGTGGGGCCGCTGGTCGGCGCAGTGCCCCACTCCGAGGAGGCCGAGCAGCTCGTCGGCCCGTCCGCGGCGCTCGTGGCGTGGCCGACCGGCGATGGACAGCGGGAGGTCGACGATCTGCCGCGCGGAGAGGTACGGCACCAGGTTGCGCGCCGTCTGCTGGCGCACGAAGCCGACGACGTGGCGCCGGTAGTGCACCTGCTCGCGGCGTGGCATGTCGACGAGGTCGTGGCCGGCGACGCGGGCACGACCGGCGGTGGGGGAGTCGACGGCGGCGAGGACGTTGAGCAGCGTCGACTTGCCCGACCCGGAGGCGCCGACGAGGGCGACCATCTCCCCCTCGTGCACCAGCAGGTCGAGGCCCTGCAACGCCTGCACCTCGACGCCCTCGGACTGGTAGATGCGCACGAGGTTGTCGCACACCACCAGGGCGTCGTGCCCGAACTCCGGCTGGTGCTGCGGGGGAGCAGGGAGCCTCAGCACCGCTCCATCCCGTTCCCCCTGACCTCCAGCGCCGGTCGATGCTAGCAGTGAGCCGGGTCACACCGGGGCGGCTCGCGTTCCCACCCCTTCGAGGCACGATCCGCGCGAACAGCGGACGCTGCAAGGGCCCGACGGATAGCGTGGGAACCGGGTCATGCGACGTCGCGTGGCCGGAGCACGATCTCGGAGGGGGCCCGGGTGCTGACCCTGTTCGCGACCCTCATGGCCGGTGCCGGACTGGTGCTGGCCGCGCTGGCGGCGTACGTCGCCTGGCGCCGGGGCACGCGCATGGGCTGGAGCCTGGCGGTGATGCTGGTCGCGGTGGCGTGGTGGGGCACGGCGTACGCCGTCGAGCTGTCCGTCGACGAGATCGCGGACAAGGGCACCTGGGGCGACCTCAAGTACGTCGGTGTGGTGACGCTCGCGCCCGCCTGGCTGGTCTTCGTGCTGCAGTACACCGGGCGGGGCCAGCGGGTGACCCGCCGCCTCGTCGGGCTCCTGGCCGTCCCGCCGGTCGTGGCGCTGACCGTGCTGGCGGTGCCGGCGACCCACGACCTGGTGCGGTCCTACCCCGCGACGGCAGCGACCGACGAGCTGCCCATCGTCGAGTCCGGTCCCGCGTTCTGGGCGATCTTCGCCTACAACAACCTGCTGCTCGTCGGCGCGACCGTGCTCTTCCTCGCGAGCATGGTGCGGCTGGCTCGCACCTACCGCCGCATGGCGCTGGTGCTCCTGTCCTCGGCGCTGCTGCCGTGGGCGGCGAACCTGCTGCACAACCTGGAGGTGGGCCCGTTCGCCCGCATCGACCTGACGCCGTTCGCGTTCATCCTCACCGGCGGGCTGCTGGTGTGGGGGCTGTTCGAGGAGCGGCTGGTCGACCTGGCCCCGCTGGCGCGCAGCGCCGTGGTCGAGAGCATGGCCGACGCCGTGTTCGTGCTCGACGCCTTCGGCCGCATCGTCGACGTCAACCCGGCCGCCGTCTCGCTGGCGGACCGACCGCGCCGCGAGCTCGTCGGTCGACGCCTGCGCGACCTGGTCGACATCTCCGCGACCGCGGAGGTCGGCCCCGGTGGGCTGGTGCTGGGTGAGCCCGGGGCCGGCAACGTGCGGACCTTCGACGTCAGCCAGCAGCCCCTCAAGGACATCTCGGACCGCACGGCCGGCGAGCTCGTCGTGCTGCGCGAGGTGACCGAGCGGGTGCGCGACCAGCAGCGCCTCGAGCAGGTGCTGGAGGACCGGTCCCGCGTCGCCGCCACCCTGCAGGCCAGCATGGTGCCGACCCGGCTGCCGGCCGTCCCGCGCTGCGAGCTCGCCAGCCGCTACGTCCCGGCGGGGGACGGCGGCGAGATCGGCGGCGACTTCCTCGACGTCTTCCCGCTCGACGAGGAGACGTGGGCCTTCGTGCTCGGCGACGTCAGTGGCAAGGGCGCCGAGGCAGCGGCCGTGAGCGCGGCCGCCCGCTACACGCTGCGTGCCCTCGCGAGCCCCGACTCCTCACCCGCCACGACCCTGCACGCGGTCAACGACGTGCTCAGCGCCCAGACCGAGTCCGAACGGCACTGCACGCTCGTGCTCGGTCACCTGCGACCACCGGGTGACGACGAGGGTCCCGAGGCCCCGGTGCGGATCACCCTGTCCCTCGCGGGGCACCACTGGCCGCTGGTGCTGCGCGCCGACGGCAAGGTGGTGGAGGTCGGCCTGCTCGGCACCGCGCTGGCCCTGTTCGACGACCCCGAGCTGCACGACGCCGGTGTCGAGCTCGCACCGGGTGAGGTGCTGTGCGTCTTCACCGACGGGCTGCTGGAGGCCCGCCGCGGCCGCGAGCAGTTCGGCTCCGAGCGGATCGCCGAGCTGATGCGCGAGCACCCTGACCTCACCGCCGACGACCTGGCGGGCATCGTGCTCGACGCCGTGCGCGCCTTCCACGGCGACGAGCTCGGCGACGACCTCGCGATGCTCGTGGTCCGGCACGTCGGCTGATCTGCCGCCGCCTTGTCCAGCGCGTAGGCTGGCGGGGAGCATCCGGTGACGGGACCTCCGCCCCGGAGGTCCCTGCCGGTCGAGAGGCGGACGTCATGACGACGTCGAACGGCCCCATCCATCCCGCCGACGAACCCCGAGGCGGTCCGGCAGCGGACGTCGCGCCGACCCGAGGGCCACTGCGGCTCGCGCTGGCCGAGACTGCCGGGAGCAATCGCCTGGACGGCGCCTGGTGGCCCTGGTCCCGTGACCTCGCGGTCGAGCTGCCGGACCTGGTGGACCACTTCCCCTCGCAGTCCGGCCGGGTCGTGCGCGTCCTGGTCTCTCCGCCGGACTGGAGGCCCGCACCCCGCCAGGTCCGCGTCGCCCAGGGCTTCGTGAAGGTCGGTTCGTTCCCCCGTGACGACACGCACCTGGTCCACCTGACGTTGTCCGACCGGTCGGTGCTCCACCTGCTCGTCGTGCCGCCCGGGTTCACCGACGACCAGGGCGGCGAGGCGCTGATGGCTGCCGCGACCGCCGGGAACGCGCACTCCGCCGCGGCCCTTCTCGAGGAGGTCACGGACGCACCCGACCGCGACCCGCGGGACGAGTGGACCGACCACGGCGACACGTACTGGACCCACTCCGAGGGGCCGCCGTCGTTCCGGACGGGTGGCTGACATGGTGGGCCCCTCGGACCGCGGGCGCGGCCGGACCGGTCGTCGCGAGCGGGTCGTCGTACGCACCGGCCGGGTGCCGTGACGATGGCCGGCCTGGTGCTCCGGGTCCGGCTGGTCAGCGGTGACAGCACGGACGTCACCTACGAGGACCCCGAAGGGCGGCCCGACGCCGAGGTGGTCGATCACGTCGTCACGACGTTGTCGCGCGACGACGGCGTCCTGCGCTGCCGTCACGGCGACCGGCTCGTGGTGCTCTACGGGCGGGGCGTCGCAGCCGTCGAGGTCGGTCCGCGCGGCCCCGTCCTCTGACCCGGGCGGGCCCGCGGCCGACGCCTGATCAGCTCAGGTAGAGGAAGCCGCCCGGTTGCACGCTGCACACGCCGTAGAGGGTGACCGCACGGTTGCAGGCGTAGTCCTGGGGCTGGTCGAGCCAGACGTTGAAGCGTCCGAGGAACTGGCTGCCGCTGTAGAAGGAGACCGCCAGCTCTGCTGCGATGTAGCCGCCGCCGTTGATGTAGGCGGGGAGCTGGACAGAGCCGCCCCAGCCACCGCCGGTGAGGACGACGGCGTTCTGGCCTGCGGGGATGGTCCCGGAGAGGCTGCCGGAGCGACTGCCGAGGAACCACGACGAACCGGTCCAGCCGTAGACGCGGTACTCGTAGACCACGGTCTGCGCGCCAGCGGTGAGCGGAGAGCGGCGCACGTGCGCCAGCTGGAAGTCGACCGTGGGCCGCAACCCGGCATAGCTTGCCCAGCCGATGGCCTGGGGGCTCCGGGTCAGTGCGCCGGGACTGCCCTGCCAGACCGTGTACTGCGAGATGGCCGCCGCGTGGGGCGAGCTCAGGCCGATCATGGCGGCCGTGATGCACACGAGCGTGATGACGCGGGCGAGGACGGAACGCCGACTCGCGGCGTCGGACCGAGTGGTGCGGCGGTGGATCGTGACGGGGCTCATGGCTGCTCCTCCGGGTTCGGGTGGCCCTCGGGTGGGCGATGCGATGAGAGTGCAGCGGCCCGCTTACCGCCGGCTTATCGACGTCGAGCCGGACGGCACCCGCGAGCGACAGGCGGCGCCACGGGCGTTCTCTGATGGGGACCAAGTGACGTCTCCCGCGGGTCGTTCGACTCCGGCGGGACCGCGATCCTCGCCCTAGCGTGAAGACATGAGGACGGCTGCGGCTGGGCGCGCTTCGCCACTGCCGGTGGCGGTGGTCGCGCTCAAGGCCGTGCTCGTGGTCATGCTCGTGCTGGTGGTGCTCGATCCCACCTGGGGGAACCTCGAGGGCAAGGCGCCTGTCGCTCGCGCGCTGATCTACCCGGTGGTCGCGCTCGTGGTGCCCGTCCACCGGCTGCTGCGGCCGTCCGACCGGCCCTACCCGTGGCTGGCCGACCTCCTGTTCACCCTGTCGGGGTTCACCGACATCCTGGGCAACAGGCTCGACCTCTACGACCGCGTGTGGTGGTTCGACGACGTCATCCACGCTGCGGTGACCATGTGCGTCTCGGCAGCCTTCGTGCTCCTCACCCTGGAGCGCACGACCAGCGCGGCCGCGGTCTGGGACCGCGCCATGTCCTTCGGGATGACCGCTGCCCTCGGGTGGGAGGGCTTCGAGCTCGTCTCGTTCGTCACCCGGTCGGCGGAGGTGTCGACCGCCTACGCCGACACCGTGGGGGACCTGACCATGGACTGGCTGGGCGCCGCCCTGGCCGCCTGGCTCGTGCACAGCCAGTGGCGCCACCACCTCGCCGACGAGGCGTACGACGACTCGCACATGCCGCTCAGCGGAACGCGCATCCCGAGGTGACGCCGCCCCTGCCCGGTCAGGGGGTCAGCGGCCGAAGAGCCGTGACAGGAAGCCGCCGTTGCCGGCCTTGTCAGCCTTGGCGGCCTTCGCCGCCGCGACTTCGGCGGGGGTGTGCTGTCCGTTGCACCACTGGTTGCTGGGCACCATCGCCTTGACGTCGGCGACGTGCTGGCCGCAGCCGGCCCAGGTGGTCTTGCCGCAGGTCTTGCAGGTGGTCGGTCGGCACATGGGGTGACTCCGTTCGTTGTCGGGGTTGAGAGTGGTAAGAGTGCTCGAGCCCGGTGGCTCAGCCGTGGAGGGGTCAGATGAGGGCCGGGACCGCGGTCGCGGCGGTGTACGCGGCGACGATCAGGACCAGGCCGGTGAACGCGGCGGAGAGCTTGGCGGTGTCGGCGCGTGCCGCGAGGCGGGCTCCGGCGACGGAACCGGCCACGGCGGCGACGGTGAGGGCCGCGACGAGCCACCAGTCCGGCGCGATGCCGCTGCCCGCACGGGTGGCGAGGGCGGCGGCGCTGGTGGTGGTGATGACGACCAGCGACGTGCCGGCGGCGTACCCCATCGGGAGGGCGAGCGCCAGGGTGAGGGCGGGGACGACGAGGAAGCCTCCGCCGACGCCGAGGAAGCCGGTGAGCAGGCCGACCGTGGTCGCGGTGACGAGGACCTTCAGCGCGCGCGGGCACTGGCACATGAAGGTGGGGCTGAACGTGATGATCGGGTCGTCGAGGCGCGGGCGATCAGCATGGGCGCCCGCCGAGGTGCCGCGGCGGTTGCGCAGCTGGCGGGCGGCCATGAGGCCGGCGACGACGAGCATGAGGCCGGCGAACGCGGCGAGCAGCACCGGCTCGGGGACAGCCGCGGACGCGCGGGCGCCGACGACCGCGCCGCCGATCGCCACGACGCCGAACGCGGCCCCGCGCGCGAGGAGGACGTTGCCGGCGCGGTGCGCCGTCACGGCGCCCGCGAGCGAGGTGACGCCCACGACCACCAGCGACCCGGTCGTGGCCTGCGTGGCGGTCTGGCCGAGGGCGAGGAGCACCGGCACCGCCAGGATGGAGCCGCCGCCGCCGAGCGCACCCAGGCTGAGCCCGATGAGCGCGCCGGCGACGACGGCCGCGAGGAGCGCGAGGCTCACGCCTCGGGCCCCACGAGGTGGAGCCCGACCTTCTCGGCGTTGTCGAAGGAGTCGTCGACGGCGACGAGCTCCATGCCGGCCGCGGAGAGGAACGATGCCGCGACCGAGGCGCGGTACCCGCCGGCGCAGTGCACCCAGACCTCCCCGGCCGGGACGTCGGCGAGCCGCTGCGGCAGCTCGTGGATGGGGATGTTGGCGGCACCGTCGATGCGGGCCTTGTCGTGCTCGTCGGCGCGGCGGACGTCGAGGACGACGATCTCGCGGTGGTGTCGCACCTGAGCGAGGTCGGCGAACGTCGCGGTCGGGAACGACGACAGCTCGCGGTCGCTCCAGTCCTCGGGACCGCCGGTGGCGTGCGCTGCGGGCCGGTCGATCCCGATCCGCACCAGCTCGCGCTGGGCCTCGGCGATGTCCTCCGTGGACTCGCCGAGCAGCGTGATCGGCGTGCCCCACGTGACGAGCCAGCCCAGGTAGGTCGCGAACCCGCCGTCGAGGCCGAAGTTGAGCGTGCCGGGAGCATGTCCGGCCGCGAAGGCGGTGCGGGTGCGGAGGTCGACGACCCACTCGCCGGCCTCGATGCGCCGACGCAGCTCGGCTGCGTCGGCGACGGACGGCAGCGACAGGTCCGGCTCCGACGGGCCGTCGGCGTTGGCCGGCGCCATGTGGGCGTAGTAGGTCGGATAGGCGCCGAGCCCGGCCAGCAGCTCGTCGACGTAGGTCTGCTCGTCCTGGGTCAGCACGGGGTTCGAGCGCTTCTCCAGGCCGATCGTCGACGCGGTGGCGTCGGACTGGGTGGCGGCGCAGAAGGAGCCGAAGCCGTGCGTGGGGAACACCTCGGCGTCGTCGGGGAGCAGCTCGGCCAGCTTGTGGGCCGAGGCGTGCTGGTGACGGACCAGGTCGTGGGTGTGCTCGGGTCCGAGCAGGTCGGGACGGCCGGTGGCGCCGTACAGCAGCGATCCTCCCGAGAACACCGCGACCTGCTCGCCGCTGTCGCCGTCGGTCAGGGCGTAGGAGAGGTGGGTGAACGTGTGGCCGGGGGTCGCCAGCGCAGTGACGCGCATACGTCCACCCACCTCGACGACCTGCCCGTCCGCCACGGGGGTGCGGACGAAGGACACGTCGTCCTCGCCATTGACGAGGTACTGGGCACCGGTGCGTTGCGCGAGCGCGAGGCCGCCGGTGACGTAGTCGTTGTGGATGTGGGTCTCGAAGACGTGGGTCAGGCGCACGCCGTGCTCCTCGAGGAGGTCGAGGACGCGGTCGATGTCGCGCTGCGGGTCGACGACGAAGGCGACCTCGCCGTCGTGGACGAGGTAGCTGCGGTCGCCCAGGGTGGGGGTCTCGATCGGGAGGACGGTCAGGTCCTGGCTCATGGTGCTGTCTCCTTGCGGGTCGGTCATCGCGGCGCTGCGGTTGCCCGAGGCGCACATGACGTGGAGGGAACGAGACCTCTCAAGCACGCGGCGCTGCCTTGGATACCCGGTGGGGTATCGACCGGCTCAACTGTACAGACCCCGGGGGGTATTCCCCAAGCCGGGGACGATGTGCCGTGGCGCGCGTCATGGAATACGGGAGGGGGTATCCTCGTTGAAGGCAGGTGCCACCACCTGACCACAGCAGAGGAGCCAACCTGATGGCCACCATCGACCTGGGTGCGGAGAACTTCGAGAGCACCGTCATCGAGAACGACATCGTCTTCGTCGACTTCTGGGCGTCCTGGTGCGGCCCGTGCCGCATGTTCGCCCCCGTGTACGAGAAGGCGTCCACCGAGCACCAGGACATCGTGTTCGCCAAGGTCGACACCGAGGCCGAGCAGGCCCTGGCCGCGGCCGCGAGCATCACCTCCATCCCCACGCTGATGGCGTTCAAGCGCGGGACGCTGGTGTTCTCCCAGCCCGGCGCCCTGCCGGCCGCCGCCCTCGAGCAGGTCATCACCGCCGTGCGCGGGCTGGACGTGGACGCCGCCCTGGCCGAGCAGGAGGCGAGCGCCTGATGGCCACCTTCACCCTCAGCACCACGCTGCCCCGGTCGTACGCCGATGCGGTCGAGGCCGTCCGCGCCGCGCTCGGCGAGCAGGGCTTCGGCATCCTCACCGAGATCGACCTCAAGGCGACCCTCAAGGCCAAGCTCGACGTCGACGTCGCGCCCCAGGTGATCCTGGGTGCCTGCCGCCCCGCGCTGGCCCACGAGGCGCTGAGCGTGGACCCGTCGATCGCCGCGGTCCTGCCGTGCAACGTCGTCGTGCGCGCCCTGGACGAGGGGACCACCCTCGTCGAGGCGTTCGACCCCGACGCGATGATGGGACTGGCCGACAACGATGCACTGCACGCCGTCGCCGCCGACGCCAAGGAGCGTCTCACCGCCGCGCTCGCGGCACTGACCCAGGAGAACTGATGGAGCTCGACCCCACCTCGATGAAGCCGGTCATCAACCGCATCAAGCGCGCCCAGGGCCAGCTGGCCGGCGTGCTGCGCCTGCTCGAGGAAGGCCGCGACTGCGAGGACGTCGTCACCCAGCTCGCGGCCGTGTCGAAGGCACTGGACCGGGCCGGGTTCGCCATCGTCGCCAGCGGCCTGCAGCAGTGCCTGATCGAGAACGACGGCGACGCCGACAGCCTCGACGTGAAGAAGATGGAGAAGCTGTTCCTCTCTCTGGCCTGACAAGGTCCGCGAGACCCGAGGCGCCAGCGTCCGCCATACGGTCGGGCGAACGGGGTACCGCACCGGCATGACGAGTCCCGGGGCACCTCATCGCTCGCGGATCGGGGAGCCGCCGTCGAGGGCCGCCGGCCTGATGTACGGCATCGGCCTGGGCGGTTTCGTCGACGGCATCGTGCTGCACCAGATCCTCCAGTGGCACCACATGGTCAGCGACGTCAGCCAGTACCCCGTCACGACGGTCGCGGGACTGGAGGTCAACACGCTGGCGGACGGCTTCTTCCACGTGGCCACGTGGTTGTTCGTCGTCGGCGCGTCGATCGTGACGCTGGCCCAGTGGCGGCAGGGCCGCCTGGCGCCGAGCTGGACGTTCCACCTCGGTGGCGTCGTGATGGCGTGGGGCCTGTTCAACCTCGCCGAGGGGCTGGTCGACCACCAGCTGCTCGGCGTTCACCACGTGCGCGACGACCTCGGCGGCCCGCTGTCCTGGGACATCGGCTTCCTGCTGTTCGGCGCGGCGCTCGTCGCCGGCGGCTGGGCGTTGCTGTGCCGCGGCGCGGGCCAGCTCGGCCGACAGGGATGGCAGCCGGTTCCCGTGGGCGACCGCTTGCGGTGACCAGCCGAGCTCGTGTGCGACCCATCCCGCCGCAGCTCGGCCGTGTCACCGATCCAGCACGAGGAAACGGCGCCTGACGCTGGAAGACGTCGTCGGACGTCGTCACGGGTCAGGCGCCGTTCCAGGCACCTACGCGCCGGTCAGCGAGACCTGGGCATCAGATGTCGTAGTTCTGACGCCACTGCACAGTTGACCTGCGAAAACGTCGTCTCGAGCGAGTCGTGGG
>JAYSEC010000054.1:8143-16726 GCA_041914085.1 Nocardioides sp. | reverse complement strand
CGAGGTTGGCCCAGTCGTCGACCACGACCTCGAAGCCGGGGTGGACGGGGATGGTCGAGCCGAACTCCTCGACGATGGCCGGGCCGCTGAACGTGTCGCCCGCGCCCAGGTCGGGGCGCCAGATGACCGGGGTGTCGACGTAGCCCTGCTCGGCGTCGAAGCAGACCGGGCGGCGGCCGCGGACCGCGCGGTCCTCGAGGTCGCCCGCAGCCTTGTCGAGGGTCTGGATCTCGGGCCGGGTGATCGGGCCGATGCCGGTGACGCGGAGGTTGACCCACTCGACCTGCTGGTCGCGGTCGCCGCGGAAGTCGTAGCCGTAGAGCTGACGGTGCTCGGCGTGGAAGGTCTCCGCGACCTGGGCCACGAAGGCGTCGTCGACGTCGCCCTCCGGGGCCGCGACGCGCACCTCGAAGGCCTGGCCGACGTACCGCACGTCGATGGTGCGCTGGAAGCGGTGCTCCGCGGCGGCGAAACCCTCCTTGTCGAGGGCCTCGCGGGCCCGGTCGGTCAGGTCGTCGAGGATCGACTGGACGGCCGCGTGGTCGAGCGCCGACTCCTTGGCCACGTGGGTCTGGACGTAGTCGTTCTTCACGTCGACCGTGAGCAGGCCGAAGGCGCTCACGTTGCCCGGGTTGGGGGGTACGACGACGCCCGCGAGGTCGAGGATGTCGACGAGCCGGCAGGCCAGCAGCGAGCCGGAGCCGCCGAAGGTGGTCAGCATGAAGTCGCGCACGTCGAGCCCGCGCTTGACGCTGACCTGGCGCAGCGCGTTGGCCTGGTTCCAGGCGGAGATCTCCAGGATGCCCGTCGCGCAGGTCTCGAAGTCGAGCCCGAGCTGGTCGGCGAGGTCGGCGATGCCGGCGCGGGCGGCCTCCACGTCCAGCGGGATCTCGCCGCCGAGCAGGTGGGGAGGGATCCGGCCGAGCGTGACGTGGGCGTCGGTGATGGTCGGCTGGGTGCCGCCCTTGGCGTAGCAGAGCGGCCCCGGGTCGGCGCCGGCCGAGTGCGGCCCGACCTTGAGCGTGCCCTCGGGCGAGAGCCAGGCGATCGAGCCGCCACCGGCGCCGACGGTGACCACGTCGATCATCGGGATCTTGCTGGGGTAGGCGCCGACCGTGCCCTCGGTGGTGAGGGTCGGCTCGCCGTCGAGCACGACGGACACGTCCGTCGACGTGCCGCCGCCGTCGCAGGTGAGGATCTTCGGGAAGCCGGCGACCTTCGCGATCAGCGCGGCACCGAGCGCACCGGCGGCCGGGCCGGACAGCACGGTCGTGATCGGCTGGTGCACGACCTCGTCGGCCGACAGCACCCCGCCGTTGGACTTCATCACGTAGAACGGGATCTCGCTGCCGGTCCTGTGCCCACCCGTGAAGGCCATCAGCCGCTCGGAGATGTTGGTGACGTAGCGACTGACGTTGGGCTTGACGGCTGCGTCGACCAGGGTGGTCATGGAGCGCTCGTACTCGCGGTACTCGCGCAGCACCTCGCTGGAGATCGACACCACCGCGTCGGGGTGCTCGCGGCGCAGGATGTCGCGCATCCGCAGCTCGTGCTCGTCGTTGGCGTAGGCATGGAGCAGGCAGACGCCGATCGTGCTGATGCCCTGGTCGCGGAACCAGCGGGCCGCGGCGACGGCGGCGTCCTCGTCGAAGGGACGCAGCTCGGCGCCGGTGAAGTCGAGGCGACCACCGACGGTGCGGACCCGGTCGGCCGGCACGATGCGGTCGGGCTTGACCCAGAAGTAGGAGTTGCCGTAGCCGTCGGGCACCGACTGCCGGGCGATCTCGAGCATGAACTCGTAGCCCTCGGTCGTGATGAACCCGAGCGCTTCGACCTTGCCCTCGAGGAGCTTGTTGGTCGCGACCGTGGTGCCGTGCGACACCGCCGAGATGTCGCCGCCCCCGGCGCCGACGATGCCGAGGATCTTCTCGATGCCGGCGATGAACCCGTCGGCCGGGTTGCCCGGCGTGCTGGGCGTCTTGGTGGTGACCAGCTCCCCCGAGTCCTCGTCGAAGGCCACCACGTCGGTGAACGTGCCACCGGTGTCGATGCCGATCCTGATCCGCCGCTGCGTGGGAGCGGGCGTCGCGTCCTGCGTCATGGGGACGATTCAACTCAACGCGACGCAGCAAGGGCCACGGCAGAGTCTGCCGACGGAACGCCGATTGTCCGGCAACCCTTGCCAGCCGCCTCTGGAGCTAAGCGGGAAATAGGTGAAGGGCCCTCGTCGGTATGAGCGGCAAGGGCCCTTCGGGCGATGTGCAGGTCGCCGAAGCGTCCAGCTCATCTGGGTGACCGGTCGTGGTGATGCTCCCGGTCGATCGCTCCCTCTGTCCGGGTCCCAGCCACCGCATCACCCGGTGCCTGCGACGATCCCCGGCGAACCGGTTCCCGTCGTGCGGACCCTCCTTCCGGAGCCATCCCGCCTCCCCTTGCGGGGGTGCGTAGGAGAGTTCTATGCCCGCGGCGCGGGCGGCCGCAAGGGGTTCGGGGAAGGAAGTTCCACATACTCCGGGTTCCGGCGTGTCGTCCCCAGCACGGGGGCGGTCCTCCCCAGGAATCAGCGGTTCTCCACACCTTCGTGCACAGGGCTGTGCACAGGGGACGGCACCGGTTCCTGGCGCGGCCCGGGCACGACGTCGTGCACCCGCCCGTCCCCGTCGAGGATCCGCGCCAGCACCTGGTCGAGCGTGAGCCGGGCCCCCTCGTCGCGCAGCTCCTCGAACCGGTCGTCGCCCAGGCTCGCCCGCAGCAGCATGACGACGCGCGCATGCTCGGGCACGTCGCCGGGGTGACGGCGGGCACCGAGGACGCGCAGCGCCTCGTCGCCGGCGCCGATCAGGACGGCGCCGAGCTCCGAGCGGCCGAGGGCGTGCTCGGGACCGGCCAGCTGCGAGACCGTCCACGCCGCCATCAGCCGGCGACCCTGCGACCAGCAGATCCGCAGCGCCCGGTGGGTGAGCCGGCGCGCCTCCTCGTGGTCCCCGCGGTGGTCGGCGAGGTAGCTGAGGTTGGACAGGAACACGCTGACGTACATCTCGTCGCCGAGGGCGCTGGAGATCTGCAGGCCCTCCTCGTAGGCCTCCCGCGCTATCTCGTCCAGGCCGGCGACACGGGTCAGCTCGCCGCGCACGTTGAGCACCTGCGCGACCAGCGCCGGGCTCCCGACGCCGCGCCCGAGCGCCAGCGCCTCGTCGTTCATCGCGATCGAGCGCTCGACGTGTCCCACGTCCCCGATGTACGTCGCCGAGGTGACCGCCAGCCCGTAGGCGACGAGGCGGGTCTCCCCCAGCGCCCGGAACAGCTCGGTGGCGCGCTCCCAGTGGGCACGCGCGTCGCCACGGTCCGTCGGGAAGGCCATGAAGCCGGCGGCGAGGTGGATCCGCGCCGCGACGTAGGTGTCGAGGTCGTCCTCCACCGCGAGCATCTCGTCGATCCAGCGCAGGCCCTCGGCGTGGTGGCCCTCGAGGAACCAGTACGCACCGAGGGCCGCGGTGATCCGCGCGGTCAGCGCCACGTCGCCGGACCGTGCCGCCCAGGCGTGGGCCGCACGGACCTCCTGCAGCATCTCGCTGATGTCGTCGAGCCACCGGTCGGTCGCGTCGGTCCAGCGTCGCTCGTAGAGGTCGTCGAGGCAGGAGGAGAAGTACGCCGCGTGGGCGGCGCGCGCCGCCTCCCGCTCGTGCTCGCCCAGCCGGGCGGCGGCCTGCTCGCGGACGAGGGAGAGCATCCCGAAGCGGGGCTCGTCGCGGTAGCCGGTGGTCCTGCGGACGAGGCTGTGGTCGACCAGCACGGTCAGCGGGTCGACCACGTCCCCGTCGGCCCACACCGCCTCGACGGCCGCGAGCGGCACGGCACCGTGGAAGACCGAGAACAGGTCGAAGAGCCGTCGCTCGGCCGGGCCGAGGAGCTGCAGGCTCCAGTCGACCGCCGCCTCGATGGTCTGCTGGCGGTCGGGGAGGTGGCGACCCGCGACGGCGGCCGAGCCGAGGCGGCTGGTCAGCCGCTCGCGCAGCAGCGCGGGCGACAGGGTGCGCAGGTGGCCGCCGGCGATCTCGATGGCCAGCGGCAGGCCGTCCACCGCCTGGCAGATGGCGGCGACGTCGTCCACGTGGGCGGCCAGGTCGAAGGTGGGGTCGACCGCGGTCGCGACCTGGTCGAACAGCGCGAGGGCGTCGGCGAGGCCGTGCGTGCCGTGGCCGGCCTCGAGCGTCAGTGGGTGCACCTCGTAGACGCACTCCCCCGCGACCCGGAGCCGGGCTCGGCTGGTCACCAGCACCCGGAGGTCGGCGGACCACTGCAGCATCCGTGCGACGAGGTCTGCCGCCTCGACCACGTGCTCGAAGTTGTCGAGGACCAGCAGCAGCGACTGGCGCTGGAGCGCCTCCTCGAGCATCTGGACCACGTTGGCGTTGTCACCGGAGCGCACGCCGAGCTCGCTGACGGTCAGCTCGGCGACGAGGCCCGGGTCGGTGACCTTGGTCAGGTCGACGTAGCAGGTCCGGCGGCCCGTCGCCTCGGCCCAGCCGTGCGCCACCTCGGCGGCGAGCCGCGTCTTGCCGACCCCGCCGATGCCGACCAGCGTCACGAGGCGGTGGTCGTCCATCAAGGTGAGCACCGCCGCCGCGTCGCGCTCGCGTCCCACGGTGGGGGTGGCGGGGCGGGGCACCCGGCTCGCGCCGCTGCCGTGGACCAGGCTCGCCGGCTCGACCGCCGGCATGGCGCTGGCGCGCGCGTGCAGCGCCCGCGCCGCGGGCCCCGGCTCGAGCCCGAGCTCGTCGCGCCAGAGGTGGGCCATCGCGTCGAGCCCGCGCAACGCCTGGGTGCGGTTGCCCGACTCGACGTGCTGCTGGACCAGCCGGAGGTGGGCCTCCTCGTCGAGCGGCTCGGCGGCCACCAGCTCGGCCCAGCGGCCGGCCGACCTGAGCAGGTCGAGGTAGGCCACCCGCAGGCGCTCGCGCTCGGCCTCGGCCCACGGCTCGTAGAGGTCCTCGGGGAGCAGGTCGCCGCGGTAGAGCTCGATCGCCTCCGCGACCGACGACGGGTCACCGGCCAGCCGGTCGAACCGCTCGACGTCCACGACGACCTCGGCGTCGGGCAGGAGCGTGACGACGTCGCCGGCGAGGACGACGGCGGACGCGACGCCCATCGCCGTACGGGCGTAGTGGGCGGCCTTGTGCAGCCGGGGTGCCGCCTGCTCGAGCAGCAGGTCCGGCCACAGCAGGTCGACGACCTGCTCGCGGGGCAGCTGTCGGCCCGGCCGGAGGGCGAGAAGCTTGACGAGCGTGGCCGCGCTGCGCCGGCTCCACGCCTGCGCGGCGACGGCGCGGCCGTCGACGACGACCGCGAATCCTCCGAGGAGGTTGATGTCGACGTGCACCGCACCCTCCCAGCCACGAGCGATGCGACTCTACGCCCGCGGCCGCCGGCGGTTCGACGCCATTTCCGGGGGATCAGCGCGCAGCGCCCACCGGGGCGAGCGCCTCCAGGTGCTCGACCTCGTCGGCCATCGCCGCGCTCACGCGGTGGAGCAGGGTGCGGATCCCCGCTGCGTCCCAGTCGTAGGCCGCCACCTGCTCCGTGGTGGTGACGAGGTCACGCGCGAGACGGTCCCGGGTGCGCTGGTAGGCCCCGAGCGCCGCCTGCTCCGGGACACCGCCGTGCACGGCGAGCACCCCGGTGGCCAGCAGGTCGGCGTCGCGCAGCGCGTCGGTGATCCCGTGGGAGGTGATCGGGTCCTTGAAGAACCCTGCGTCCCCCACCAGGGCCCACCCCGGCCCCCAGGACCGGCGGACGAACCCGGGCTCGCCCGCCCAGCCGCGGACCCCGGACAGCGGCCGGAGCCCCTGGGCGCGCTCGACCGCGGCCGGTCCGGCCGCCGCCAGCAGCTCGGCGAGGGCCCGCTCCACCCCGAGGCGGCGCAAGCGGCGCATCCGCGCCGGCGTGGTGGACACGAACAGGCAGGAGGCACCGCCGTTGGTGGGGATCACGCCGGCGGCGGCCCCGACGCCGTACGTCCACTCGTAGGCGTCCGCGCCGGGGTCCTCGACGTAGCGGTAGAGCACCGCGCTGGAGGTGCGGCCGCGCCACGTGGTGGTGGCACCGACCTCCGTGGCGCCCCGCGCGCGCAGCCCGTCGGCCCCGACGGTGCGGTCGGGGGCGGGGGCGCCGCGGCCGCCGCCCGCCGTCCGCCCCCCCACCCCGCCGACGCGCCCGGTCGCGTCACGGCGCAGCGAGGTCACCGTCGCCTCGTGCAGCACGCGCGCGCCGGCGTCCTCGGCCGCCTCGACCAGCAGCCGGTCGAGCAGGTGCCGGCGCGGGGCGTCCAGAGCGTCCACGCCGGCGCGAGGGCGGATGGCGACGGCGAGGTCCTCGCCGTCGGCGTGGTGGAAGACCGTACGCCGGACGGCAGGCGTCCCGGCCGCCACCAGCGCGTCGAGCACGCCCCAGCGGGAGAGCTGGAGCACCCCGGCCCGCATCAGCGCGTGCGTCGAGAGCGTGTCGCTCCCCCGGCGGCCGCGGTCCACGAGCGCGACCGACAGGCCGGCACGCGCCAGCAGCAGCGCCGTGGAGGCTCCGGCGACCCGGCCGCCGACCACGACGACGTCGACCCGGCTCATGCGGCCGGCTCCTGCCGGACCGCGGACCCGCTCGAGGCGAGGAGGTGGGCGACGACCGCCGCGGCGTCGTGGCGCGCGCCGTCGATGTAGCCGGAGTCGCGCCGGTGCTGGAACCGCTGCCCGACGACGTACAGGCCCTCGGCGGGCGTCACCCCGCGGCGCTGCCGGATCGTCCCGTCGGCGTCGGTGACCGGCACGCGCAGCCACGGGTGGTGCGGGCGGAAGCCGGCCGCCACGAGCACGGTCCCGATGCCTTCGGCGCGCAGGTCGACCCGCCGGGGTGCGCGACCCACGGTGACGGGCCGCGGCCGGGGAGCGTCCCACAGCTGGCCGCCGAGGCCGACCCGGTCGACGAACCGGTCGAGGCTGTCGAGGAACCGGTCGAGGGCCGCGTCGGCCGCCCCGACGGTCGCGGCGAGGTCGTCGGCGAAGCGGGCCGTGCGGCCCTCGACGGACTCGACGCGGCCGGCCAGGCGTACCCCGTTCGCCTGGAGCCGCCCGAGGTCGAGGTCCTGCGTGGCCCGCTCCGGGTCGTCGCGGCCGACCAGCTGCAGCGAGGTCTCCGCGCGGGCGGCCACCGGGTCGGGCACCTCGTCGATGGTGCGCGCGAGCCGGCCGGTGGTCTCCAGCCACCAGAAGATGTCGAGGCCGCGGTGGCGCCGCGGCATCCGGGTGTGCCGGCCGACCGCGAGCGTCACCTCACGTCCGGACCGGTTGAGCTCGTCGGCGATCTGAAGTCCGGAGACCGAGGCCCCGACGACGAGCACCCCGCCGGGGCGCAGCCCGGCCGGGTTGCGGTAGCGGTTCGACGTGACGAGCTCGACGGAGCCGGTGTCGGCCCCCGCGAGACCTGCTGGCACGTACGGCGTCCCGTGCGGCCCGGTCGCGACGACGACGTGCCGTGCGTGCCAGGTGCCGCGGTCGGTGACGACCCGGTAGCGCCGGGCTGGGCCGTGGCCGGGTGTGGCCGCGACCTCGTGCACGGTCGCCCCGTCGACGACGGGGGCGCCGAAGGAGGCGGCGTACGCCTCGAGGTGGCCGACGAAGGAGCCGACGCTGAGATAGCCGTCGGGGTCGGGACCCGCGTAGCTCCAGCCCGGGAGCCGGGTCATCCAGCTCGGCGTCAGGAGGTGCAGGGAGTCCCAGCGCTCGGTGCGCCAGCGGTGGCCGATGCGGCCGCGGTCGAGCACGACGTGCTCGCGACCGGCGTCCGTGAGCAGCCTGCTCACGGCCAGGCCGGCGTGGCCGGCACCGATCACGACGGTGTCGATGGTGGTCATGCAGGTGTTCCTCTCGGGCTTCTCCCGCGAGCAGCCGGCCGGTGCGGACCGGCCAGCTGCTCGCGCGTGGGGTGATCTAGCCGGTCACGACCTCGATCGCGACGGGCGTGGGGTTGGTCAGCGCGTCGTAGACGGCCGAGCGGCGCCGGGACTGCTCGACGATCTCGCGCAGCGTGGCGTCGTCGGCGTCGCCCTCGACGCGGAAGGTGACCGTGACCTGCTCGTAGCCGTTGCGGACCGATCCGCCGGAGAGGCCGAGGATCCCGAGCAGGTCGATGTCACCGGTGACGGTCGACGAGACGTGGGTGAGCCGCACGCCACGCGCCGCTGCGATGTTGGCGATGCCTGACGTCAGGCAGGCCGCGATGGCGTGGAGCAGGTACTCCACGGGCGTCGGGCCGACGTCGGTGCCGACCAGGACGGCCGGGTGGTCGGACTCGACCACGGTCTCCCGCTCGTGCTGCAGCTCCTGCATGGCGCCGTGGAAGCCGGCGAAGGTGGAGCGGCTGTGCGTCCCGGACACCCAGGTGTTGGCGGCCCGGAACTGGAACCGGGCGATCTCGTTCGTCTGCTTGACCGCATCGCGGGTGCCGAACAGCGTCGCGACGTCGACTCCGTTGAGCGGGGCCTGGTCGGTGGTGATGCTCATGCGTGGTTCTCCTGCTTCTCGTGGGTGGTGGCGG
>JAYSEC010000054.1:0-8043 GCA_041914085.1 Nocardioides sp. | reverse complement strand
CTGGTCGGTGGTGATGCTCATGCGTGGTTCTCCTGCTTCTCGTGGGTGGTGGCGGCGCTGACCGTGGGGTCGCGCCACACGACGGCGGTGCCGTCGAGGACGACGACGTCGTCCTGGTTCGTGACGCTCGTGGCGAGCGTGGTGACCGGCTTGTCCTCGCGGCTCGCGAGGACGGTGGCGGTGGCGGTGATGACGTCACCCGGGCGGACCGGAGCGAGGAAGCGCCACGCCACCTCGAGGAAGACGCTGCCCGGACCGGGCAGCTGCTCGGCCACCAGCGCGTTGAGCAGGCCGAAGGTGACCCCGCCCTGCACCACGATGCCGCCGAAGCGGGACCGGGCGGCGAGGGCGTCGTCGTGGTGGATCGGGTTGCGGTCGCCGCTGATCTCGGTGAAGAGGGCGATGTCGCGGTGGGTGACGGTCCGGGACCGTCGGGCGCATGCGCCGACCTCCGGAGCGGTGTGGGTGGTCATGGCGAGGAGGGTGGCCAGCCGGCCTTCCCCGGGCCTTCCCGATTCCTTCCGCGGCGCGGACCGGGCTGGGGAAGGACGCCGGAAGGACGTCGGCACACCCTCGGTGCGAACCACAAGGAACCGATCAGGAGCACCTCATGCACCACGCACTCAGCACCACCCTGGCGAGCGCCCGCGAACGCGAGCTGCGCACCGTCGTACGCCGTCCCGAGCGCCTGATGGCGCGGCTGCTCGAGCTGGAGAAGCCGGAGAGGAGGGCATCGTGAACCACCCACCGACCCACCACGTGCACGTCACCGTCCGCCTCGCGGACGGTGGCTCCGTGCTCCTGCGCCCGCTCTCCGGCGGCGAGGTCTCGGTCGTCGAGACCGTCTTCGAGGGCCTCTCGTCGCAGTCGCGGCGACGACGCTTCCTGGTCCCGATGCCGCGCCTGCCAGGCGGGCACCGCCGTGCGCTCGCGGACGTCGACGGCGAGCGCCACGTCGCGTGGGTCGCGCTCGTCGACGGCGTGCCGGTCGGGATCTGCCGCTACGTGCGGACCTCCCCCGACGCCGCGGAGCTGGCCTTCGAGGTCGTCGACGCGCACCAGGGGCGCGGCATCGGCTCGGCCCTCGTGGACGCCGTGACCACCGTCGCCCGCGCGAACGGCATCACCTGGCTGGAGGCGACGGTCGAGCCCGGCAACGCGGCGTCGGAGGCGCTGCTCGCCCGCGCCGGCGTCCGGCTGGTGTCCGTCGACGGCCTGCTGGAGGGCGGCGGGGAGCCCCGACCGGTCCGGTGGTCGTCACCGGTGAACCCGCGCGCCGTGCTCGCCCTCGCCGCGCCGGCCGCTCAGCCCGCGAGCAGCTCCTCCACGGCTGCCGCGACCCCCAGCAGCTGGCGGTCGGAGCCGTGCCTGGCGACGAGCTGAACCCCCACGGGGAGCCCGTCGGGCGTGGTGCCGGCCGGCACGGAGATCGCCGGGCACCCGGTGACGGTGATGAAGTACGCCGACCGCATCCACGCCAGGTAGTCCGGCATCTGCTGGCCGTTGATGGTCTCGGGGAACTCCTGCTCGACCGGGAACGGCGGGACCTGTGAGGTCGGCAGGAGCAGCACGTCGTGCCGCTCGAAGAACAGGCGCATCGTCTCGGCCAGCGCGGTGCGCTGGGTGTAGGCCCGGGCCACGTCCGCGCCGGTGAGGGACTCCCCGGCCCGGATGTTGGCCTCCAGCGACGGCTTGAACGACGTCGGGTGCCGGGCCAGCAGGTCGGCGAACTTCGCCTGGAAGTGCCACGCCCGCAGGGTGCGGAAGGTGTCGTCGGCGAGCGACAGGTCGGGGGCGGAGTCCTCGAGCGCCGCGCCGGCGCCGGCGAGCCGCTCCGCCGTGGCGCGTACGACGTCCGCGACGGCGTCGTCGACGACCAGCGCACCGCCGAGGTCCACCGAGCAGGCCACCCGGAGCCCGGCGAGCGGGGCCGGGACGAGCGGGGGCGCGAAGGTCGAGCCGGGGTCGCCCAGCGCGTGCGGCGCGCGGGGGTCGGGCCCGGCGATCACCGACAGCAGGAGCGCCAGGTCGCCGACGTTGCGGGCCATCGGACCGCCGACCGAGGTGGTCTCCCACTGGTTGTAGAGCGGCCACTCCGGGACCCGGCCCCACGACGGGCGCATGCCGACGACGCCGCAGAACGACGCGGGGTTGCGCAGCGAGCCGCCCATGTCGGAGCCGTCGGCCAGCGGCACCATGCCGGAGGCCAGCGCGCACGCCGCTCCCCCGCTGGACCCGCCCGCGGACCGCGACGGGTCGACGGGGTTGCGGGTGACGCCGAAGACGGTGTTGAAGGTGTGCGACCCGGCCGCGAACTCCGGCACGTTGGTCTTGCCGACGAACACCGCACCTGCCCGGCGTACCCGCTCGACGAGGAGGTCGTCGTGGTCGGCGACCGCGTCGGCGAAGATCGGCGAGCCGTAGGTCGTGCGCCAGCCGGCGAGCGCGTGGGTGTCCTTCACGGCGAAGGGCAGCCCGTGCAGCGGGCCGACTTCCTCGCCGGAGGCCTGCGCCTGGTCGGCCACGGCGGCGGCCTGACGGGCCCGCTCGGCGTCGAGCGACACGATCGCGTTGAGCTCGGGGTTGCGCTCCTCGATCCGGTCGAGGTGCAGCTCGAGGAGCTCGGCCGCGGAGATCTCGCCGGAGCGTACGGCGGCGGCCTGGGCCCGGGCGGTGGAGTCGACGGTGACGTCGGTCATCGCCGGCGACCGAAGATCCCGCCCACCACGACGCCCAGGACCACGAGCCCGGCACCGACGGCGACGCCGGTGAGGAACTCCTGCCGGGAGCCGGCCGCAGCCGACGCCGCGGGGGCGGTGAAGACCTGGCCGACGGCAGGCTGGGCCGCTGCCGGTGCCGCGGCGGGCTCTGCAGCCGCCGGGACCGCCGGTCCACCCTTGATCGCGGCGTCGACGTTGCCGAAGAACTCCCCCGCCATCCGGCGCGAGACGCTGGTCAGCATCCGCTGGCCGACCCCGCCGATCATCCCGCCGACGACCGCGTCGGCGTCGTAGGAGACCTTGGTCGAGGAGCCCTCCGGGATGAAGCGCACGTTGACGGTGGCGCCGATGGTGCCCGGCGCGCCCGCGCCGTCGAGCTTCATCACGAGCGACTCGTGCTCGACCAGGTCGGTCAGCACGCACGAGCCGGCGTAGGTGCCCTTGATCGAGGCGACACCGGCGGTCACCGTCATGGCGTACGCGTTGTCCCCCGTCGCCTCGAGGCGCTCGCAGCCCGGGATGGTGCGGACGAGCACGGCCGGGTCGAGCAACGCGTCCCACGCCTGCTCGACGGGGGCGGCCAGGACGTTCTCTCCGGTGAACTTCATCGGGTCTCCTCTGACTGGGGGTGTGGTTTCGAGGCTCGCTGCGCTCGCACCTCAACCACCGGACGAACCGTCGGCGTGCTCGAGGCGCAGGGCGAAGAGCTCGGACGGCGAGATGGGCATCGCGGTGATCGCCAGCTCCGGGTGGTGGGGCCGCTCGGCGTCCTCGATGGCCGCCGCGAAGACGGCGGCCGACGGGATCACGCCCGCCTCGCCGGCGCCCTTGATGCCGAGCGGGTTGAGCGGCGAGGGCGTCTCGAGGTGGTCGATGTCGATCGAGGTCGGCACCTCGGTGACGTAGGGCATCAGGAAGTCCATGAACGACGCGTTGAGCAGCTGCCCCGACTCGTCGTAGGCCATCCGCTCGTAGAGCGCGCCGCCGACGCCCTGGGCCACGCCGCCGTGGATCTGGCCCTCGACGATCATCGGGTTGATGAGGTGGCCGCAGTCGTGGACGACGGCGTACTTGAGGATCGTGATCTCGGCGGTCTCGGGGTCGGTCTCGACGATCACGGCGTGCATGCCGCTGGCGAACGTCGAGCGCGGCGGGGAGTAGAAGTCCTTGCCCTCCAGGCCCGGCTCGTCGTCCTCGGCCACCGGCGGCTTGCCGGGGTCGCCGACGGAGAACTGCGTGGCGGCCTTGGACGCCTCGTCGAAGGCGTAGCGCAGCGGGTTGGACAGGACGGCGACCGTGCCGAGGTCGATCGAGGCGTCGGTGCCGCGCACGGAGACGACGCCGTCGGCGATCTCCAGGTCGTCCTCGGACGCCTCCAGCGCCTCGGCGGCGATGCGCAGGGCCTTCTCGCGGGCGCGGAGGGCGGCGAGGTGGATCGCCGAGCCGCTCATCACGGCCGCGCGGGACGCGAAGGTGCCGACGGCGTACGGCATCTTCCGGGTGTCGCCGGTGGTGATCTCGACGTCCTCGAACCGCACGCCGAGGGTGTCGGCGACGATCTGCGCGAACGCGGTCTGGTGCCCCTGGCCCTGGGTGGTCAGGCCGGTCGCGACCTTGACCTTGCCGGAGGTCTCGATGTGCACGTGCGCCCCCTCGTAGGGGCCGACGCCGGTGCCCTCGACGTAGCAGGCCAGCCCGATGCCGACCCTCCTGCCCTGGGCCGCCATCTCGGCGCGGAAGTCCTCGAACTCGTCCCAGCCGACCAGCTCCTTGAGCTTGGCCAGCGACGCCGGGTAGTCGCCGGAGTCGTAGGTGAGCTCGCGACCGTCCTGGAAGACCAGGCCGTGCTCGTAGGGGAACTCGTCGGGCTGGATGAAGTTGGTGGAGCGGACCTCGGTGCGGTCCTTGCCGAGGTACTCCGCGATCGCGTCCATGGTCCGCTCCATCACGAAGCAGCCCTGCGGGCGACCGGCGCCGCGGTAGGGGGTGACGATGACGGTGTTGGTGTAGAGCGACTCGAAGACGACGCGGTAGTTCTGCGGCTTGTAGGGGCCGAGCAGCTGGGTCGAGGTGATGATCGGGACGATCAGGCCGTACGGCGTGTAGGCGCCGTGGTCGTGCCAGAACTCGACGTTGAGCCCGAGCACCCGGCCATCGTCGTCGAAGCCGACCTCGACGACGTGCTGCTGGGCCCGCTCGTGGGCGGAGGAGATGAAGTGCTCGCGCCGGTCCTCGGTGAACTTCACCGGCCGGCCGAGGGTCATCGCCGCCAGCGGCACCAGGAGCTCCTCGGGCCACGGGTGCACGACCTTGACGCCGAAGCCGCCGCCCACGTCGGGGGTGACGACGTCGACCTTGGCGAGGTCGAGGCCGAGCTTGGCCGCCACGCAGCCGCGGACGCCGGTGGAGGTCTGGGTCGACGACCAGACGGTGAGGCGGCTGGTGTCGGGGTCCCAGCGGGCGACCGTGCCGCGGCCCTCCATCGGCGTGCAGGCCGAGCGCTCGATGTCGAGGTCGAGGGTGAGGGTGTGCGGGGCGGCCGCGATGGCGGCGCGGGCGTCGCCGTTCTCCTGCTCCATCCGGGCGCCGACGTTGCCGGGCACGTCGTCGTGGACCAGCCTCGTGGCGGCCCGCGCGGCGGCGATGCCGACCACGGGCTCGAGGTGCTCGTAGTCGACGCGGATCCGTGAGACGGCGTCCTCGGCGACGTAGCGGTCGACCGCGACGACGAAGGCGATCGCCTCGCCGACGTAGTTGACCTCGTCCCTGGCGAGGGCGTACTGGGTGCGCCCGTGGGTGAGCGTCGGGTGCGGGATGAGCAGCGGCAGCGGGTCGGCCATCGGGCCGGTGAGGTCGTCCCACGTCCACACCGCCAGCACGCCCTCGATGTCGAGCACGTCGGAGACGTCGATGTCGACGATGCGGGCGTGGGCGTGGGGCGAGCGCAGCACCGCGGAGTGCAGCAGCCGGGGGTCGTCGTGCAGCAGGTCGTCGACGTAGCGACCCTGCCCGCGCAGGAACCGCTGGTCCTCCACGCGCGGGACCTTGGCGCCGAACATCTTGGTGGTCACGCGTCACCCCGCTGGATCTCGGCCGCGCGCAGGACCGACCTCACGATGTTCTGGTAGCCGGTGCAGCGGCAGAGGTTGCCGGCGATCATCTCGCGCGCCTCGTCCTCGGTGGGGTCGGGGTTGTCGCGCAGCCCGGCGGTGATCGTGGTGAGGAAGCCGGGGGTGCAGAAGCCGCACTGCAGGCCGTGGCAGTCGGAGAAGCCCTGCTGGACCGGGGACAGCGAGCCGTCGCTCTCGGTCAGGCCCTCGACCGTGGTGATCTCGGCGTCGACCGCGGAGACGGCGAACATCAGGCACGAGCGCACCGGGGTGCCGTCGACGAGCACCGTGCAGGCGCCGCACACGCCGTGCTCGCACCCGACGTGGGTGCCGGTCAGGCCGCAGTCGTGGCGCAGCGCGTCGGACAGCAGTCGCCGTGCCGGCACCTGCACCTCGTGGACGGACCCGTTGACGTGCAGCCGCACGTCGTGGAGCTCCTCGGCGGACGGGACACTCATGGGTTCTTCCTCCGGCGTGCGTGGTCGGTGGCCGCCGCGAGGACCTTCGGCACCAGCACCCTCACGAGGTGGGCGCGGTAGGCGGCGGTGGCGTGGATGTCGTCGGCAGGATCGAGCTCGGCCAGCGCCCGGCCGGCGGGGTCGTCGAGGGAGTCGCTCACGTCGACGACGACGGGCACGTCGCTGACGGACACGAAGCCGAGCCGCGCGCGGGTGACGTCGTCGCCGTCGGTCTCGACCACGGCGGCGACGCCGACCAGGGCGTAGTCGCCGTGGCGCCGGGCGATCTCCTGGAACGCGACGCCCGCACCGTCGGGCAGCGACGGGAAGAAGGCCTCGACGGCGATCTCGTCGTGGGCGAGCGTCGACTCGAGCGGACCGGCGAACAGCTCGGCGGCCGGGATCGTACGACGACCCCGCACCGACGCGACGTCGACCGAGCCGTCCAGCAGCCGGAGCACCGTCGGCATCTCGGCGGCCGCGTCGGCGTGGACCAGCGAGCCGACCGTGGTGCCGCGGTTGCGGATCGTCGGGTGCGCCACGTGGCTCAGCGCCATGGCGACCAGCGGCTGGACCTCGGCCGCCTCGGCGGAGGCCAGGACGTCCGCGTGGCGGGCGAGGGCCCCGACCCTCACACCACCGCCCCCGGCCACGGAGGCGTCACAAGTGACGTCTCCGAGGCCCGGCAGGGCGTTGATGTCGACGAGCATCGAGGGGGCGGCCAGCCGCATGGACAACAGCGGGACCAGGGACTGGCCGCCGGCCAGCACCTTCGCCCCCTGCTCCCCCGCGAGCGCCGCGAGGGCTTCCTCGAGGGTGGACGGACGCAGGTAGGCGAAGGGTGCGGGCTTCATCGCGGAGCGGGACCTCCCGAGGCCACGTCGTCGACGCCCTCGTCGTAGTCGGGGTGGCTGAGGTTGCGGGTGACGGTGCCCGCCCCGTCGCCGCCCCGGCCCTTGACCATGTGGAAGAAGACGATGACGAGGATCGTGCCGAGCGCGATGCCGCCGAGCTCGAAGTCGTCACCGAAGGTGAGCGTGACGCCGCCGATGCCGGCGATCAGGCCGGCGGCGAGGCCGACCATGTTGACCGGGTTGCCGAAGTCGATGTTGTTCTCGACCCAGATCTTGGCGCCCACCAGGCCGATCATTCCGTAGAGCACGACCGTGATCCCGCCCAGGACCCCGCCCGGGGTCGCGTTGACGATCGCACCGAACTTCGGGCACAGGCCGAGCAGGATCGCGACGACCGCGGCGACGTAGTAGGCGGCCGAGGAGTAGACCCGGGTGGCGCCCATGACGCCGATGTTCTCGGCGTACGTCGTGGTGGGCGAGCCGCCGAAGGCGCTGGCGAACGCGGTGGCGACGCCGTCGGCGCCGATCGCGCGGCCCATGTAGGGGTCGAGGTTCTCGCCGGTCATCTCGGCGACCGCCTTGACGTGACCGGTGTTCTCGGCGACGAGGGCGATGACGCCGGGCAGGACCAGGAGGATCGCGGTCAGCGAGAAGGACGGCCCGTGGACCACGGACACGCCGTCGGCCAGGGTGCCGCTGGGCAGGCCGATCCAGTCGGCGGCCTGGACGCCCGCCCAGGACACGCGGTCGTGCTCGGTCGCCTCGGTGGCACCGCCGAGCACCGACGTGATCGGGCCGAACACGAGGTCGGCGAGGTAGGAGAGGAGGTAGCCGAAGATCAGCGCGAGGAAGACCGCGATGCGCGACCAGAAGCCCGGCAGCACGACGGCCGCGAAGACCA
>JAYSEC010000053.1:5451-17231 GCA_041914085.1 Nocardioides sp. | reverse complement strand
ACCCCGAGGGCCCCAACGGCAACCCCGACCCGGTCGCCTCCGCCCGCGACATCCGCGACACCTTCGCGCGGATGGCGATGAACGACGAGGAGACCGTCGCCCTCATCGCCGGCGGCCACACCTTCGGCAAGACCCACGGCGCCGGTGACGCCGACCTCGTCGGACCCGAGCCGGAGGCCGCGCCCCTCGAGGAGCAGGGCCTCGGCTGGAAGAGCTCGTGGGGATCGGGCAAGGGCGCCGACACGATCACGTCCGGCCTCGAGGTCACGTGGACCTCGACCCCGACGCGCTGGAGCAACGACTACTTCAAGTTCCTCTTCCAGTACGAGTGGGAGCTGGAGAAGAGCCCGTCCGGTGCGCACCAGTGGGTCGCCAAGGACGCCGAGGCGATCATCCCCGGCCCCACGCCGGACTCGCCGAAGCGCCGGCCCACCATGCTGACCAGCGACCTCGCGCTGCGCTTCGACCCGGCCTACGAGAAGATCTCGCGCCGCTTCCTGGAGAACCCCAACGAGTTCGCGAAGGCCTTCGCGAAGGCCTGGTACAAGCTGCTGCACCGCGACATGGGTCCGGTCGACCGCTACCTCGGCCCGTGGGTTCCGGAGCCGCAGATCTGGCAGGACCCGGTGCCGGCGCACGAGGGCGAGCTCGTCGGCGACGACGACGTGGCGGCGCTCAAGAGCGCGGTCCTCGAGTCCGGCCTGACCACGGCCGAGCTCGTCGCGACGGCGTGGGCGTCCGCGGCGTCGTACCGCCACACCGACAAGCGCGGCGGCGCCAACGGTGCGCGCATCCGCCTCGAGCCGCAGCGCAGCTGGGCGGTCAACCAGCCCGAGCAGCTCGAGCGGGTCCTCGAGGCCCTCGAGTCCGTGCGCAGCGAGTTCAACGGCCGCGGCGGCGCCCAGGTGTCCCTCGCGGACCTCATCGTGCTGGCCGGCTCGGCTGCCGTGGAGAAGGCGGCCCGCGACGCCGGCGTCGAGGTCACGGTGCCCTTCCACCCCGGTCGCACCGACGCCACCGAGGAGCAGACCGACGCCGACTCCTTCCGGGTCCTCGAGCCCCGCGCCGACGGCTTCCGCAACTACCTGCGCCCCGGCGAGAAGATGCAGCCCGAGACGCTGCTGGTCGAGCGGGCCTACCTGCTCAACCTGACCGCCCCGGAGATGACCGCCCTGGTCGGCGGCATGCGGGCGCTGGGCGGGAACGTCGGCGGCGCGCAGCACGGCGTGCTGACCGACCGGCCGGGCGTGCTGACCAACGACTTCTTCGCCAACCTGCTGGCCCCCGGCACGCAGTGGAAGGCCTCGGAGTCGGAGGAGAACGTCTACGAGATCCGCGACGCCGCGACCGGTGAGCTCAAGTGGACCGCCACGGCGGTCGACCTGATCTTCGGCTCGAACTCGCAGCTGCGCGCCCTCGCCGAGGTCTACGCCAGCGAGGACGCCCGCGAGAAGTTCGTCCGCGACTTCGTCGACGCGTGGGTCAAGGTCATGGACAACGACCGGTTCGACCTGCGGGGCTGACCCCGTCCGCGGCAGCCCGGGTCCCCGACGGGACCCGGGCTGCTGCGCGTCCGGACCGTGGTTGACCCGGGAAGAGGGGTCCGACACATTGGCCCACGGAGGTCGACGGATGGACACGCGGACGGAGCACTTCGAGGGCACGGACCTCGACCCCCGGACGTGGCTGCCCCACTACCTGCCGCACTGGTCGAGCCGCGCGGGCACCCGGGCGTCGTACGCCGTCGGGGGGTCGGTGCTCCGCCTGTCCATCCCGCCCGACCAGGGCCTGTGGTGCCCCGACCGCCACGCGCCCGCGCTGCGCACCTCGACCATCGCCTCGGGCCTGTACGCCGGCCCGCTCGGGTCGACGGTCGGCCAGCAGCCCTTCGCCGACGGGCTGACCGTCACCGAGGAGCAGGACCCGTTCCGGGGATGGCTCCTCAGCGGCGGCGGCCTGTCGGTCCGCGCCCGGGCCGACGTGACGGCGCGATCCATGGTCTCGGTGTGGCTGACGGGCTTCGAGGACGAGCCGGAGCGCTGCGGCGAGGTGTGCGTGTTCGAGGTCTTCGGCGACACCCTCACCTCCTCCTCCGCCGGTGTCGGCGCCGGGGTGCACCGGTTCCGGGACCCGGCCCTGCGCGAGGACTTCGCAGTGACCCCGGACGACCTCGACCTGCGGGAATGGCACGACTACGCGGTCACGATGGGTGCGGGCGGCTGCACGTGGACCGTCGACGGCCGGGTGCTGCGCACGTCCGACCAGTGCCCGGCGTACCCCCTCCAGCTGTTCGTCGGCGTCTTCGACTTCCCGGACCGCGACGACGGCACGCTCGGTGACCACGTCCCGACGCTCGAGGTGGACCGCATCGAGCACGTGGCGGGCAGGCCCGGATCGCCCTAGCGTGGCGGCCATGGTCGACCACGCGACGCCCAACCTGCCCTCGCGCGACCTCGACGCCACGGCCCGGTTCTACGCCGCCCTCGGCTTCGAGACGGCGTACCAGGACCCCGGCTGGCTGATCCTCACGCGCGGCACGCTCATGCTCGAGTTCTTCCGCGACCCCGGGATGGACCCGGCCTCGACCGCGGCGAGCTGCTGCCTGCGCGTGGACGACGTCGACGGGCTGTACGCCACCTGCGTCGCCGCGGGGCTGCCGGAGACGCACCTCGGCTGGCCGCGCCTGCACCCGCCGCAGGTCGAGGACTCGGGGATGCGGATCGGCGCGCTCGTCGATGGCGACGGCAACCTGCTGCGGCTCGTGCAGAACCCCTAGTCGTACCCACCTGATCACCGGGCATCGCTGGACGGCACCATGCAGGCAGTTCGCGCGAGGTCGGCCGCTGACGAGCGTGGATTCCCGGCTCGGGCACGCGAACTGCCTTCCTCGTGCTCGGCCGGCGGCGTGGCGGGTCACCGGGTATCCGGTGACTGCAGGAGTGGCGCGGCACGATCTAGCTATGGCGACCCCGGACTGGCCGGCGTCCTGACCCGGGGCGGGCACAAAGAGGAGGCGCGGTGTCGGCGCCTCGACCTAGGGTTCTCGTGTGCCCCTGGACGACGACCTCGAAGCCGGCACCGCCGTTCCTCCCGACCCCGCTGCGCCGCACGTCGAGGCCCACCTGCCCCCGGGAGTGGTGCGCGGTCCCGAGACGATGCGGGCCTTCCGCGCGGTGCTGGTCAACACGCTCGTCGCCAACGTCACCTCGAGCTACCTCTGGTTCGCGCTGACCTTCTGGGCCTACCTCGAGACCCGGTCGGTGATGGCGACCTCGATCATCGGTGGCGGCTTCATGCTGTTCACGGCGGTCTTCGGCACCTTCTTCGGCACGCTCGTCGACCACCACCGCAAGAAGCAGGTGATGGTCACCTCCTCGACGATCACCCTGGTGGCCTACGGCCTCGCCGGAGCGCTGTGGCTGCTCCTCGGCGAGACGAGGCTGGCCGACTGGGGCAGTGCGTGGTTCTGGCTGTTCGCCGCGGTCATCCTCGTGGGTGGCGTGGTCGAGAGCCTGCGCAACATCGCCCTCTCCACCACGGTCACGCTGCTCGTCCCCGAGGACGGCCGCGACAAGGCCAACGGGCTCGTCGGCACCGTGCAGGGCATCGCGTTCATGATCACCAGCGTCTTCAGCGGCCTCAGCGTCGGCATCCTCGGCATGGGCTGGACGCTCGCCGTCGCCCTCGCCCTCACCGGTGTCGCCCTGCTCCACCTGTTGCCGATCGCGATCCCCGAGCTCGACCCCGAGCCCGAGGAAGGGGTCTCCCGCTTCGACGTGCGCGGGGCCGTCACCGCGGTGCGCGCCGTCCCCGGGCTGGTGGCGCTGATCCTGTTCTCGACGTTCAACAACCTCGTCAACGGCGTCTACATCGCCCTCATGGACCCCTACGGCCTGACGTTGTTCAGCGTCGAGGCGTGGGGCATCGTGCTCGGCGTCACCGGCCTCGGCTTCGTCGTCGGCGGTGGTCTGGTGGCCCGGTTCGGCCTCGGCAGCAACCCGGTCCGCACGCTGCTCCTGGTCAACCTCGGCATCGCCGCGCTCGGGATGACGTTCACGATCCGTGAGTGGGCCTGGCTCTACGTCCTCGGCATCTTCGTCTTCATGTGCATCATCCCGGCGGCCGAGTCGGCCGAGCAGACGATCCTCCAGCGGGTCGTCCCGTTCCGCACCCAGGGCCGCGTGTTCGGGCTGGCGCAGAGCGTCGAGCTCGCGGCGAGCCCGGTCTCGGCCTTCCTGATCGGCCCGATCGCGGAGTTCTGGCTGATCCCCTACATGGACTCGACCGAGGGACGCGCGACGTGGAGCTGGCTGCTGGGCAGCGGTGAGGCGCGCGGCATCGCGCTGGTGTTCCTGGGCGCCGGCATCATCATGCTGGTGACCGTGGTGCTGGCCCTTGCGTCGGCCCCCTACCGGCGACTCTCGCGCGCCTACGCCGACGCCCCGCCGCAGCAGCTCGAGACCGCCGCGACCGACTGACCGACCGGTCGGCCCAGTCGAGCTCGGGTCTTCTCAACGGAGCCGATCCCGCTTAGGGTCCGCAGGGCAGGGAGTTGTCGTGGCCGATCCCGCCCGCCTTCCTGCCTCTCGGAAAGGAAAGTCTCGTGAGATCCACGACCCTTGGGCTGTCACTGGCCCTCATCACCGGGGCCGGGGCGTTGCTGGCCACCCCCGCCGTCTCGGCACCCGCGGCCGACAGCCGCACCCGCGGAGAGGCCCATGCGGCCAACGCCGACCACGTCCTGCCCAACCCCGCAGCGGAGAAGCAGGCAGCGCTGCGGCAGCAGGCGTGGGCCGACGTGCTCAGCGGCGACGCCACCCCGCAGACCATCAACGGGAGCTCCGTGCTCAAGGTCGGTCGGGAGCCGGCAGCGGCCCGTAGCGGAGCTGCCAAGCGCAAGGCCGATCGCACCGCCAGGGCAGAGCAGGACCAGTACGTCGAGCTGAGCAACGAGCGCACCGACAAGGTGTTCGTGTTCCTCGTCGACTTCGGCACCCAGCGCCACCCCAACTACCCCGACCGCGACACCGACCCCAACACCCCGGGTCCGGTCACCTACGACGGCCCCGGCTTCAACGAGATCCCCCAGCCCGGCCCGAACGACAACTCGACGCAGTGGCGCAAGAAGTACACGAAGAAGTACTACCGGGACCTCTACTTCGGTGACGGCGAGCTCGCCGATTCGCTCAAGAGCTACTACGAGCGCCAGTCCTCGGGTCGCTACAGCGTCGAGGGCATGGTCACCGACTTCACGACCGTCCCCTACAACCAGGCGCGCTACGGCCGCAGCAACGGCTACCCGTGCGCCAGCAACAACTGCACCAATGTCTGGAACCTCGTCTCGGACGGCATGACGCAGTGGGTCGCCGACCAGAAGGCAGCCGGCAAGACCGACGCGCAGATCAAGCGGACCGTCTCGCAGTACGACATCCGCGACCGCTACGACTTCGACGGCGACGGCAACTTCGACGAGCCCGACGGCTACATCGACCGCTTCCAGATCATCCACTCCGGTGGCGACCAGGCCGACGGCGACCCGATCTACGGCGAGGACGCGATCTGGAGCCACCGCTGGAAGGCGTTCCAGGGCACCGGCCAGGGCCCGACGGTGACCCAGCCCGCTGACGGCACGACCGCGCCCAACCCGGACGGCGGTGTCCAGATCGGCAACACCGGCATCTGGGTCGCCGACTACACGGTCCAGCCCGAGAACGGCGGCATCTCCGTGGTCGCCCACGAGTACGGCCACGACCTGGGCCTGCCCGACCACTACGACACCGCGGCGTCGGGCGACAACCCGGTGAGCTGGTGGACGCTGATGGCGCAGAGCCGCGTGTCGGCCGCCGGCGACCAGGGCATCGGCACGCGTGCCGCGGACCTCGGTGTCTGGGACAAGCTGCAGCTCGGCTGGCTCGACTACGAGACCGTCGTCGCGGGCCAGGACCGCACCATCGACCTCGGTCCCCACGAGTACAACTCGGCCAAGGCGCAGGGCGTCGCCGTCGTGCTGCCCGACAAGCAGGTCGCCACGAACCTGGTGGCACCCGCCGAGGGCACCAAGCAGTGGTTCTCGGGATCGGGTGACGGCTACCGCGCGTCGATGTCCCGCACGCTGGCGGTGCCCGCCGGCACCACCACGCTGTCGCTGAAGGCGGCGTGGAACATCGAGGAGGACTACGACTACGGCTACTTCGAGGTCGAGTCCCCCGCCGGCAGCGGCAACTGGGTGCCGCTCGCGACGTCGAGCATCGACCCTGACACCGACGCCGACACGAACCCGAACAACGACCCGGCGAAGGAAGCGGGCATCGACGGCGTGAGCGCGTCCTACGTCGCGGCGACCTTCGACCTCTCGGCCTACGCCGGGCAGACGATCGGGTTCCGTGCCAGCTACGTCACCGACGGTGCCGTGCAGGGTCAGGACTCGTCGCTGGGCTGGTCGGGCCTGCTGGTGGATGACATCAAGGTCACCAACGGATCGACCACCGTCCTCGCGGACGGCGCCGAGACCTCGCCCAACGGCTGGACCCTCAGCGGGTTCCGGTCGGTGGGGGCCAGCTACGACACCGCCTACGACCGGTTCTACCTCGCGAGCAACCGCACCTACACGTCGTACGACAAGTACCTCCAGACCGGCCCGTACAACTTCAGCTTCCCGGACCGGCCCGACTTCGTGGAGAAGTTCCCCTACCAGGACGGCCTGCTGGTGAACTACTGGGACTCCTCCTTCACCGACAACAACACCAGCCAGCACCCCGGTGAGGGACTGGTGCTGCCGGTCGACGCCAACCCGGAGGCCCACTACAACCTCCAGGGCCAGGCGTGGCGCGGTCGCATCCAGACCTACGACGCGCCGTTCGGCCTGCAGAGGTCCGACTCCTTCTACCTGACGGCCGGCGGCCGGCGCAGCTACATCCGGGGTCGGGCGGCCAACCCGCTGTTCGACGACAGCGACCCGAACCGCTACTTCCAGCCGTTCGTCGCCGCGGGCCTGCCGCGGGTCGGCGTGAAGACGGCCGGGGCAGGGGTGCAGATCCAGGTCCTCCAGCAGGAGGGCACCGGCATGCGGATCCGGGTCTACTGACCTCGGTGGTGCGAGCCTGATCCGACCGGACGGGGCCGGGAGCCTGGTGCTCCCGGCCCCGTCCGCCGTCTCAGCCGGCCCCGTTCGCGGGCTGGACGGTGACCCGGACGGCGTCGACGAGTGGCCCCCCGCAACCCGTCGCGGTCAGGTCGGGCGTCCCCGTCACGGTCACGCGATCGCCCACCACCAGTCCGGTGGCGCCGGAGATGGTCCAGGTGACGGCGTTGTCGTCCTCGACCACCACGCAGTCGCCCACCTGCACGACCTCGCCGACCACGCGCACCTTCTGCAGCGCTCCGCTGGGCGGGACGGTGGGCTCGCGCGTCGGCGTCGCCGTCGGAGCCGGAGCGGAGGTGCCGCTCGTGGCGTGGGTCGCGTCGCCGGCGGGGCTGTCGGCGGGTCCGGCGGAGTCCTGGTCGCCGCACCCGGCGGCCAGCGACAGGCCCGCACAGGCGAGGACGGCACCGGCGAGGACGGTGCGGCAACGGGTCGCGCGGGAACGGGGCATGGCGATGGGACGCACCGGCGGGACGACCGGCTCCCTCAGGCCGGCATGCGGGCGTCGAGGAACCGGACCGTGCGGTTCATCGCCGCGACGAAGGCCGGCCCGAACGCGTGCCCGTCGTCGTACCACTCGAGGGTGGCGTCGACGCCGGCGCGCGTCATTGCGCGCTGGGTGGCGCGCGCCCACGGCGGCGGGCAGGTGTCGTCGAAGCGACCGTGGACCATCAGCACCGGATCGGTGATGTCGCCGAAGAGGGGCCGGGGCGAGACGCCGCGCCAGAACTCCGGGTCCTCGGCCGGCAGCCCGTGCCGTCCCCGGAACCCGGCCTCCAGCTCGGCCAGCGGCGCGTCGGGACGCTGGAAGTGGTCGAAGTTCTCCGCCTCCAGGCTCGAGACCGAGGCCCAGCCGACCCCCGCTGCGAACAGCCCCGGCTCGGCGGCGAGCGCCTTCATCATCACGCCGCCCCCCATCGACCGGCCGAACAGCGCGATCCGGTCCGGGTCGACCCGCACGTCGCGGGAGTCGCTGAGGGCACGCGCAGCGGCGATGACGTCCGCGCTGTAGCCGAGCCGCACCGCTGTCTCGATGCGCGGGTCGTCGGTCGACTCGGCGTGGTTGCGGTAGTCCACGTGCAGGGCGACGTAGCCGCGGTCGGCCAGGAAGCCGCGCTCGCGCGTCATGCCCTGGCCGCGGACGTAGTAGGCAGGGTCGATGTAGCCGTGCGCGAGCACGACGGCCGGCCACCCCCGACCGTTCCGGGGCTCGCGACCGCGCGGCACGTTGAGCACCCCGCTGATCCGCAGCGGCGGCGTCCCCGCCCCGGCGGTGGTCGAGGCGAAGGTGACGTCGTACGACGTGTAGGTGGCCGTGCGCTCGCGCACCGCGCCCAGCCGCAGCCCGCCGCCGGTCAGGTCGGCCTCGGCGAGCGCGGCCACGGAGATCGGGTGCGGGGGCTCGGTCGGTTGAGACGTGGGCGTGGGCTCCGACGTCGGCTCGGAGCTGGGCGCGGAGCTGGGCGCGGACGGCTCACCGCTCGGCGCGGGCGCGGAGGAGCTCCTCGACGGTGCGGTCTCGGGTGGGTCCGCGGAGCCTGCCCCGTCCGAGCAGGCGGCGAGCAGGGGCACGGTGACGACGGCCGAGGTGGCCAGCAGGGCGGCGCGCCGCCGGAGGGCGTCCATGCACCCAGTGTGCGGGACGGCACGAAAGCTCCCCTCGCGGCGCGTGCGGTCACACCGGCGGGCGGCCGTTCGTCAGGACGGGTGAGGACCGGACACGAGAGGGTGGACCCATGGACCACACGGAGATCTTCGAGGCGGAGCGGCCGCGGCTGGTGGGCCTCGCGAGCCGGGTGCTCGCCGACCACGCCGAGGCCGAGGACGTCGTCCAGCAGGCGTGGCTGCGGCTCGACCGTGCGGTCACTCGCGACGCCACCGAGATCGAGAACCTGCCGGCCTGGCTGACCACGGTCACCACGCGGCTGTGCCTCGACCGGCTCCGCGCCCGGACGCCGGTGCCGGTCGAGGACGTCGAGCTCGGCGACCACGTGGACGTCGCCGCGGCCGCAGCGGACCCGGCCGAGGACGTGGCGCTCGCCGACACCGTCGGCATCGCGCTCCAGGCGGTCATCGACCGGCTCACCCCACGGGAGCGGGTGGCCTTCGTGCTGCACGACAGCTTCGGGTTCGAGTTCTCCACGATCGCCGCGGTCCTCGACACCACGCCGGCCGCGGCCCGCAAGCTGGCCTCCCGGGCGCGTGCCAAGGTCACCCAGCCGTCGTCCGAGGACGCGCTCGCCGACTGGGAGGTGGTGGACGCCTTCATGGACGCCGCCCGCGGCGGTGACGTCGAGCGGCTGCTCCAGCTCCTGGCCCCGGACGCCGTGGTGGGTGCCGACGAGGCAGCGATCCTGGTGGGGACCCCGGCCAGCATCCAGGGCCGCGACGAGGTCGCCACCTTCTTCAACGGCAGCGCCCAGACCGCCCTCGCCGTCTTCGTCGGTGACCGTCCCGCCTCGGCCTGGTTCCTCAAGGGCGAGGCGAAGGTGGTCTTCGACTTCGACGTCGCCGACGGCCGCGTCCGGGCCATCACCTTCCGCGCCGCCCCCGACGTGCTCGCCCGGGTCGTGCGCCGCGACGGCGCCGACCCGAGGTAGGTCCGCAGCAGCGGTCACACCGGCGCCCGCCCGATCGTCGTACCAGCGAGACCCCGATGAAGGAGAGAGAACCCGTGAAGACCATGACCTGCCGCCAGCTCGGCGGCCCGTGCGACCTGGCCCACCGTGGGGAGACCCACGACGACGTGATCAACGCGCAGGACCAGCACCTCAAGGAGGCCGAGAAGGCGGGCGACGCCGCCCACCAGCCGGCCCGCGACGAGATGAAGGGGCGCTGGCGTCACCCCAAGAAGTCGCTGGGGTGGTACCGCGACATGAAGGCCGCCTTCGCCGCCCTCCCCGAGGACTGAGGCGCCCGCCGGCGACGGTTCACCATGGGATGTCGGTAAACGGGCGCTTCCCACGATCAATTGACCGTGGGAAGTGCCTGTCCGGCTGCATACCTTGATGAACGTCAGCGGCGGCGGTCCGCCAGGAGCCAGGCGGCACCGGCCGCGGCGGCCGTGACGCCGAGGACCGACGGCCAGCGTCCGACCTTCTTCGCCAGCGGGTGCGAGACGCCCATCGCCGTCCAGTAGGCCGCGCTCAGTCCCGCCACGAGCGGCGCGCCGCCGACGGCGTACCACTGCCGCGCGGCCAGTGCGTTGGCGCCGAGCATCGCGGCGCCGCCGAGGGGTCGTACGCCGGTCTGCTGGGCGAGCGCGAAGCCGCCGACGAGGCCGCCGGCGAGGAGGGGAGCGGTGGGGACACTGGTCAGGTCGGGCACGGCGCGAGCCTAGCCAGCGGGCCCAGCGCCCCCACCACTGCGCGGTCCGGTCAGCTGTGGCCGACGCGGCCCTTGCTGCCGGCCGCCCAGCAGACCTTCCCGACGCAGTCGACGACGTGGTAGCCCTTGTCGCTGACCCGCTTCCACGTGGCACCGCCGTCGGTGGTGATGCTGGAGCCGGCCGAGCCGTCGTAGTCGCCGGTCGCGAGCGCGAACCTCCAGCCGCGCAGCACGGTGACGTCCTCGCCGATGTGCGTGAGGTCGCCGCCCGTGGTCCACGTCCGGCCGTTGCGGGTGTACGCCGTCGTGTCGGCGGTGTCGTCGGCGTCGGCGAAGTCGCCCCCGACCGCGATGCCGCGCTGCGGGGAGGCGAAGGCGCCGGCGAAGCCGCCTGCGGCCTCACCCGCCGGGATGCCGGACTCGACGGCGGTCCACGTCAGGCCGCGGTCGACCGACTTCAGCACGCGCGACTTCGCGCCGCCGGTGATGATGAAGGCCGCCCGGCCCGCGGTCACCAGGCAGTCGCCACTGGCGGCGAAGCCGAACTCCTCGTCGGAGGCCGGCATCCCCTTGGAGGGCAGCACCTCCCAGCTCCGTCCGCGGTCGTCGGTGGACAGGATCCGCAGCTTGCCGTCGACCGGGTCGCTGACGGCGAGGCCGCGACGGCCGTTGCCGTAGAAGGCCATGCAGTCGTAGAACGCCTTCTCGTCGTCGTTGCGGAACGACTCGGTCCACGAGGCGCCGCCGTCGGTCGAGCGGTAGATCCGCGAGGCCTCGCCCGGGCCGATGGCCAGGACGTGGGCGACCTTGCCGTGCACCTCGACGTCACGGAAGGACAGTCCCGCCGTGTCGGCCGGGCTGACGTCGGCCCAGGTCTCGCCGCGGTCGGTGGTGCGGAACACCCGGGCCGGGCCGCCGTCGGTGAGGCTCTCGCCGGTCACCCAGGCCTCCTTGCGGCTGACCGCCTCGAGGCCGCGGAAGTTCTGGTCGGCGTCGAGGACCGTCTCGGTCCAGCCGTCCTTGAACGGGTTGTGGCCCTGGGGCGGGGCGCCCGCGGGTCCGGACGCCGCCGAGGTGCCGGCCAGGGGGAGGGCGAGTGCCAGTGCCGTCAGCACGGTCACGGCGGGGATGAGGGTCCTTGATCCGAGTCGTCGCATCCGGCCACCCTGCTCCGCCGCCCCCACCTTGTCCAGACTCGACACGGCACCGCCCGTGCGGTAGCCGGACGTCCTCGACCTGCCTGTCGGACGGGCCGCGCTACTCGGAGGGCTCGGGGACGTCGACGTCCTCGCACTCCACCTCCGGGTTCACC
>JAYSEC010000053.1:0-5351 GCA_041914085.1 Nocardioides sp. | reverse complement strand
CTACTCGGAGGGCTCGGGGACGTCGACGTCCTCGCACTCCACCTCCGGGTTCACCCCGGTGTAGTTGAGCGGTCCGGCGACGATGTTGAGCGCGATGTCGCCGGCCTCGGAGCAGTTGGTCTCCGCGTCGTCGAAGTAGCCGCGCTGGAAGGCGGCGAAGGCGCCGATGACCAGCCAGATCACCACCAGGATGCCGAGCAGTCGTCCCATGGGTCCTCCTCGTGTCGTCCGGCCTTGGCGGGCCGATCGACCGAGCATGCGCCCGGCCGTCCGGGTCTGCCACCCTCCCAGGGGTAGGCGGAGCCCTAGCATGCGTCCATGACGATCCTCGCGGTGGTGCTCGCGGTCGCGGCCGCGCTGCTCCACGTCTACATCTTCGTCCTGGAGTCGTTCCGGTGGCACGAGCCCTCGACCCGCAGGACCTTCCGGGTGTCCGAGCAGGACGCCGCGGTGCTGGCCCCGATGGCCTACAACCAGGGCTTCTACAACCTCTTCCTGGCGATCATCACCTTCGTCGGCGTGGGCCTGATCGACGCGGAGCACACCACGGGCACCGCGCTCGCGCTGGCCGGCACCGGCTCGATGCTGGCGGCGGCCGTCGTGCTCGTGACCCACGACCGGTCCATGCTGCGGGCCGCGGCGACGCAGGGCACCCTGCCGCTGCTCGCGGTCGTCCTCCTGCTGCTGCAGCTCTGACTCAGGCCGTCGGCGCGACGGACTGCGCGACGGGCTGGGCCACGGACTTCTGGCCCTCCACCCAGGCGTGCACCAGCGACACCACCGACGCGCCCTCACCGGTCGCCGAGGCGACGCGCTTCATCGAGCCCGAGCGGATGTCGCCGCCGGCGAAGATGCCGGGGACCGCGGTGGCGAGGTCCTCCGGAGGCACGTCCTCGTGCCAGAGCTCGCGGGGGATGTCGCGCCCGGTCAGCACGAAGCCGCGCTCGTCGCGGAGCACGTCGTCGGGCAGCCACCCGCACTCGGGCTCCGCGCCGATCAGCAGGAACAGGCCGCGTGCCTCGACGCGCTCGCGCACGCCGGTGTCGACGTCCTCGAGGTCCAGCCAGGCCAGGTGGCGCACGTCGTCCGGTCCGCCGTCGACGACCCGCGTCGACCCGCACACGGTGATGCGGGGGTTCCACTCGATCTCGTTGATGAGGTACGACGACATGGTCGTGGTGAGGTCCGGGCGCCGGACGACGAGGGTGACGCGGCGGCCCCCCCGCGCGGGGGGGGTGCCCGCGGGGCGGGCGTTGTGGCCGCCCCCCACTAACCCCCCGGGGGCGCCGGCGCGCGCGGGGGCGGCCGCCATCGCCGCGCCGTAGTAGACGCCGCGGCCCACCAGGTCCTCCAGCGACTCCACGCCGAGGCGGCGGTAGTTCACGCCGGTCGCGACGAGCACGGCCCGGGTGTGCACGTCGCCGCCCTCGGTGTGGACGATGTGGTGCCCGCCGTCGGTGCACGGCGAGATGCCGGTCGCGGGCCAGCCGGTGAAGAAGCGCGTGCCGAAGCGGAGCGCCTGCCCGCGGGCCCGTTGCGCGAGCCGCATGCCGGAGATGCCGCGCGGGAAGCCGAGGTAGTTGCGGATCATGGAGCTGGTCCCGGCCTGCCCGCCGATGGCCTCGGCCTCGAGGCAGATCGTCGCCAGTCCCTCGCTGGATGCGTAGACGCTGGCCGCCAGGCCGGCCGGCCCCGCGCCCACCACGACGAGGTCGACCACCTCGTCGACGTCGATCTCGTCGGGACGGCCGTAGAGCTGGTTGGCGAGGGCCCGGACGCTCGGGCAGTGCCCGCACCAACCGGTCATCGAGCTCACGACCGGCCAGCGGCCGTCGTCCTCGGGGCAGCGGGCCAGGACCTCGCGACCCACGTCGCTGTCGGGGGCGTGCACGCCGGCGGGCATCCCGACCCGGGCGAGGTAGTCGAGCAGCTCGCGGGTGAGGGTGTCCTTCTCCGGGGTGATGATCCGGACGCTCTCCACCACCGGCGGCGCCACGGTGGCGTTCCACTCGCTGAGCATCTCGCCGACCGCGGCGTGGAACTCCTCGTCGCGCGGCCCCTGCGGCATCAGCAGCAGGGCGTCGACCTTGCCGGCGGCGACGGCGTGGCGGAAGGCCGGGCTGTCCTCGCGGAAGCGGCTGACGTGCGAGACGAGCAGGCGACGCGCGGTCGGGACGACCTTGCGGGTGCCGCCGATGAGGGCGTAGAGCTTGTCCTGGTCGTGGTCGGTGTCGACGACGAACAGCGCGACGGGGTGGCCGGAGGCGAGCAGCTCCTTGGCGGAGGCCTTGGCGGCGGGCTCGTCGCCCACCAGCCGGACGTCGTACTCCCGCTCGTAGCGGGCGAAGGCGTCGGCCAGCACGTCACCGTGGTGGGCCGAGGCGATGATGATCGCGGGCGCTCCCATGGATCTGGATCGTAGCGCCGCCGCGTCAGCCGGTGAGGTTGTGGACGTAGCACCACCGCCACGACTCGTCGGGCTCGGCGGACTCGATGACGGGGTGCAGCGTCTCGTGGAAGTGCGCGGTGGCGTGCTTGCCGATCGAGGAGTCGCAGCAGCCGACGTGCCCGCACTCCAGGCACTGCCGCAGCGAGACCCAGCGGATGCCGTCGGCGAGGCAGGCGGCGCAGCCCTCGCCACGCTCGGTCTCCACCGCCGGGTGGGACTCGAGGTCCTCGCACTGGCGGCCCGCGCTGAAGACGAGCGTGCCCGTCCGCACGGCCTCGCGCGCCTCGCTGCCGGCGTCGAGCATCGACTCCTCGATGTCGAGCATGCCGAGCACCTGGCTCACCACCTCCGAGGGGAGCTTGCCCTTGCCGCGGACGAGGAGCACCTTGGCCCGCTCGGCCTCGATCATCTCGCCGCGGATGCGGGCGTAGAGCTCGGACGGGGTCTCCTGGCCCGGCGCCGTGGCCAGCTGCTCCCACGCGGCGAAGGTGCGCTGCTCGAGGCGCGCCCGGACCTGCTCGGAGACGCCGTGCGGGTCGTCGTACTCCAGCTCCTCGAGCTTCGCGAGGCCGGCGTCCGCGGCCTGCTGGAGGAGGGCGGCGCGCGCGAGGGCGTCCTCGGCCGGGTCCGGAGGGGGTACGTCGAGGAGGCGGGTCATCAGCGGCAGCGACAACCCTTGGAGGAAGAGCGTCCCGGCCACCACCGTGAAGGCGACCAGCAGCAGCACCTCGCGGTGCGGCGCGTCCTCGGGGATGACGAAGGCGGCGGCGAGGGTGACCACGCCGCGCATGCCCGCCCAGCCGATGAGGAAGGTCCACGCCGGCGGGATCGGGTTCGAGCGGCGGAGGACCCAGGTGACGTACATGTAGACGAGGCGGACGACGATGACCGTCGCGAGGGTCGCCAGGCACACCAGCGCGATGCGGCCGGTCGAGAGCGTCGACTCGCTCACGTCCTCGAGGATCCAGTCGAGCTGGAGGCCGATGAGCAGGAACACGGTGTTCTCCAGGACGAAGGCGACCGTGCGCCACGTGATGCGCTCGGTGATCCGCGACTGCGCGGTCTGGATGATCGGCGCCTTGTGGCCGAGCAGCAGGCCGGCGACCACGACCGAGATCACGCCCGAGGCGTGGATCTCCTCGGCGGCGACGAAGGCGGCGAACGGCGTCAGGAACGAGATCGCGGTGTCCATCAGCGGGTCGGTGACCCGCCTGCGCAGCCAGGCCACGAGCAGGAAGAAGCCGACGCCGATCAGCACGCCGCCGCCGGCCGCGCGCACGAAGTCGACGCCGACCTCGGCCAGGGCCACGCCGCCGGAGAGCGCGGCGACGGCGGTGCGCAGGGTGACCAGCGCGGTGGCGTCGTTGAGCAGCGACTCGCCCTCGAGGATGGTGACCACCCGCCGGGGCAGGCCGATCCGCCGGGCGACCGCCGTGGCGGCCACGGCGTCGGGCGGGGCGACCACCGCTCCGATCGCGATCGCCGCGGCCCAGCCGAGGTCGGGCACCAGCCACTCGACGACCGCGGCGACCGCCAGGGAGGTCACCACGACGAGGAGCACCGAGAGGCGCAGGATGGTGCCGCGGTTGGCGTTGAAGTCGACCAGGGAGGTCTGGATCGCCGCCGCGTAGAGCAGGGGTGGCAGCAGCCCGAGCAGCACGACCTCGGACTCGAGGTGGATGGTCGGCACGCCGGGGACGTAGGACGCCGCCGCGCCGACGAGGATCAGCAGCAGCGGCGCCGGGACGTGCAGGCGGTCGCTGACGGCGGTCGCGGCCAGGACGACGGCCGCCATCGAGACGAGGAGGAGGGCGAGTTCCACCCGGGGATCCTCGCACCCATCGATGCGGCTAGCGCACCACGTCGTAGCGCTGCAGCGTGATGCCGTTGGCGTACGCCGCGTGCTCGACCAGGGACAGCCGGGTCTTGTCGCCCTCGGCGAACAGGCGCTTGCCGCTGCCGAGGAGGAGCGGGAAGACCAGCAGCGTGTAGCGGTCGACGAGGCCCGCGCGGGCCAGCCCCTGGGCGAGGGTCGGGCTGCCGTGGACGTGGATCTCGCCGCCCTCGGTCTGCTTCAGCGCCGCGACGTCGTCGAGGGAGCGGAGCACGTCGACGTGGCCCTCGCCCCACGGGGCGGTGTCGCCCTCGAGCGTGGTGGACACGACGTACTTCGGCATCGCGTTGTAGGTCGTGAACTCCTCCATCGAGGGCCAGACCGGGGCGAACTCGTCGTAGGACCGGCGGCCGAGGAGGAGCGCGCTGGCCTCCTCGGTCTCGCGGCCCTTGACGTCGTAGGCGGCCTCCTCGAAGGCGACGTCCTTGAAGGTCCACCCGGCGTGCGGGTGGTCGCCCCCGCCGGGGGAGTCGACGATGCCGTCGAGGGTGATGAACTCGGTCACGACGATGGGTCGCATGGTGGTTCCTCTCGGGTGGTGTGGGGTCCGTGGGTCGTGTGGTCAGGCGGCGAGCAGGTCGTCGAGCTGGTTGATGGCGAGGGCGGCACCCTCGGCGACGCCCATCGCGAGCACCTGCTGCAGCGCCTCCGCGGTGGCGTACGTCGTCACGAAGGTGGCCCGGGTGCCGGCCTCGGTGCCGGCGAAGGAGTAGACGTTGGCCGACTCCGGCAGGTCGGTGTTGGGGGTGAACGACTCGTCGAGCGCGAAGCCGTCGGCGAAGCGGAGCTCGCGGGGGGCGGAGACGTCGGTGACAGTCCAGTAGCCGTAGTACCGCTCGCCCTCGGGGCTCGTCATGAAGTAGGTCATCCGGCCGCCGGGGCGCAGGTCGTGGTCGATGAACGTGGCGGGGTGGGTCGGCGGGCCCCAGACGCGCTCGAGCTGGCGCGGGTCGGCGTAGACCCCCCAGACCCGGCCGACCGGCGCGGCGAAGTCGGCGGTGATGGTGA
>JAYSEC010000052.1:0-17283 GCA_041914085.1 Nocardioides sp. | reverse complement strand
CGCGGCCCTCGAAGAGCACCACGACCTTCAGGCCCTGCGACTGGATCCAGTACTGGAGCAGCACGAGCTGCTCCTGCAGCCGCTTCATCTCCGCCTCGTAGACCGACGTGCGCAGCCGGCCCTTCGCGGTGTAGCGCTCGTCGTCGGTGCCGTCGACCATGCCGCCTCCCGGGGTGCTGCCCCCGAGGGTACGGCTACCGGCGGAGGCGGCGGATCGCGAGCAGGCTCACCGGGACGAGGGTCAGGTGGCAGGTCGCGAGCGTCGCGGTGCTCACCGCGTCGAGGTCGACCGGGACGGTCATCACCAGGATCGTCGCGACGGCGAGCAGCGGCGCCACCACGGCCGCGACCCGTGGCACCCACCGCAGCCGGTCGGCGAGCAGCCCGACGAGGGTGAGACCGGCCCCCAGCGGGACCGCGGTGAACCCCGCCACGGTGACCGCGTCGACGGTGGCGCGGCCGTCGTCACGGGTGAAGGTGAAGTCGCCGCCCGCGAGTCGCCCGACGGCGTACACCACGAGGTTGACCAGCACGGCCGCGACCACGGCACCGACGACCGTGCGGACGCGCGCCCGCGGCCGGTCCTGGACAGCGGTGGCGACGGCGCTCACGACGCCGCCCGCACCAGGTAGGCCTCGATGCGGTCGAGCGCGCCGTTCCACACCTCGGCGACGAAGAAGTCGCGCACCTCGGGCACCGGGAAGCCGACCTGGTGCACCGACATCAGGGTGCCGTCGCCGTCGGCCTCGAAGGTGACCGTGATCCGGGTGGCCATCTCGGCCCCGTCGGGGGACCGGCCGACGGAGTCGGTGACGAGCCGGTGTGGTCGATCGATCTCGACGAACGTCTGGGTCTCCCGAAACAACAGGTCCGGGCCGGGTCCCCAGACGGCGACCTGCTGGCCGCCGACCCGGAGGTCGACCTCGATCTCGACGATCCCCGGCTCCTCGTCGAGGATCGAGAACCAGACCTTCTGCTTCTCGGCGTCGGTGTAGGCGTCGAAGACCTCCTCCGGGGTCGCGGGGAGGCGGCGCGACGTGCGCAGGTCGAGCTGCCCGGTGGTGTGGTGGGTGGGGTCGCTGGTCATCGGTCCTGGCCTTTCTGGAGGGTGAAGTAGGCGTCGAGGCCGTCGAGGCGGCGCTCCCACAGGCGCTGGTAGAAGGAGATCCAGGCCATGGCGTCGTCCAGTCGCTCGGTGCCGAGGCGGCAGTGGCGGGATCGGCCGACCTTCTCGGTGGTCACCAGTCCCGCCTCCTCGAGCACGTGCAGGTGCTTCTTGACCCCGGTGAGCGAGATGCCGAGCGGCTCGGCGAGCTCGGAGACCGTGGCCGGACCGCGGCCGAGGGTCTCGAGCATCGCGCGACGCGTGGGATCGGCGAGCGCCGAGAAGGCCCGGTCGAGGACGTGTTGCTGAACCATGTGGTTCACCATTGCACACTGAACCGATCGGGTCAACGTCCGTGCGGCAGGGCCACCGTCACGACCAGACCCCCGCCCGGCCGGGGGGCGAGTGCGAGCGTCCCGTCGTGGGCGGCGGCGATCCGCTGCACGATGGCCAGCCCGAGGCCGACCCCGCCGTGGTCGTCGACTCGCTGGGAGCCGCGCCGGAACGGCTCGGCCAGGGTGGCGACGAGTGCCGGGTCGAGCGGCGCGCCGGTGTTCTCGACCGTGAGGGTGGCGCCCGCGGCGGTGGTGCGGGTGGTGACCGACGCGCGGCCGCCGACGTGGTTGTGCACGATCGCGTTGTGCAGCAGGTTCGTCGTCAGCTGCAGCAGCAGCGCGCGCGAGCCCGACGCCGCGGCAGGGTCGCCCGCCGTGGTGACCACGACGTCGCGCTCCTCGGCGAGGGGCAGCAGGACCTCGGCCGCCTCCTCGGCGAGGAGCGACAGGTCGACGGGCTCGTGCTCGAAGGAGCGCTGGTCCGCGCGGCTCAGCAGCAGCAGGGCCTCGGTGAGGTCGATCGCGCGCGCGTTGACGGTCCGCAGCCTCGCCACGAGCAGGTCCACGTCCGGGTGCGGGTCGCGGGCGGCCACGTCGAGCAGCGTGCGGGTGATGGCGAGCGGCGTGCGCAGCTCGTGGGAGGCGTTGGCGGCGAACCGCTGCTGCTCGGCGACGTGGCCCTCCAGTCGCTCGAGCATCCCGTCGAACGCGTCGGCGAGCTCGCGGAACTCGTCGCTGCGACCGGGCAGCCGGATGCGGTGGTCGAGCGCGCCGTCGCCGGCGGCCCGGGTCGCGGCGGTGATCCGGTCGAGCGGGGCGAGCATCCGCCCCGCCAGCACCCAGCCGCCCGTGAGCCCGACCACGAGGAGCAGGGCCATCATCAGCGCCGCCTTGGGGGCGAAGGCGGCCCACAGGTCCGAGCGGCCGGGCATGAAGGTGGTGCCGAGCCCGTCGGGCGAGGCGAGCCCGCTCGTGGACCCCGCCTCGTCGGGCACGTAGCGGAGCAGGAAGACCCAGACGACGGCCAGCAGCCCGGCGCCCGCCACGAGCAGGAAGCCGGCGTAGCTGAGCGTCAGCCGCAGCCGGACGCTGGGGCCGGGCTCCCTAGCCACCGGGTGCGGTGTCCACGTCGATGCGGTAGCCGACGCCCGGCACGGTCGCGATGACCCACGGCTCGCCGAGCCGCTTGCGCAGCGCCGATACCGTGATGCGTACGGCGTTGGTGAACGGGTCCGCGTGCTCGTCCCACGCCCGCTCCAGCAGGTCCTCGGCGCTGACCACGCCACCCTCGGCGGCGACGAGAACCTCCAGCACGGCGAACTGCTTGCGGGTGAGCGCGACGTGGCGGCCGTCGCGGTGCACCTCGCGCCGGAACGGGTCGACCCGCAGCCCCGCCAGCTCGCGGACCGGGGGCCGGTGGTGTGCACGCCGACGGTCGAGCGCCCGCAGCCGGAGCACCAGCTCCTGCAGCTCGAACGGCTTCGTGAGGTAGTCGTCGGCGCCGAGCTCGAAGCCCGACGCCTTGTCGTCGAGGCGGTCCGCCGCGGTGAGCATGAGGATCGGCAGGCCCGAACCCGACGCGACGATGTGCGCGGCCACGTCGTCGCCGGACGGTCCGGGGACGTCGCGGTCCAGGACGGCGATGTCGTAGGAGTGGGTGCCGAGGAGCTCGAGCGCGGTGTGGCCGTCGCCGGCGACGTCGGCGGCGATCGCCTCGAGCCGCAGGCCGTCGCGGATCGCACCCGCCATCAGGGGCTCGTCCTCGACGATCAGCACGCGCATGCCCACGATGGTAGGGAGCGCGGTGTGTCGTCGGCGTATCGGAAAACGCATACGCCCCGGCAACGTCGCGGTTCCTTCACTGGACGCATGTCCCCTGCACGCCTCGCGGCTCTCGTCCTCGCCCTGCTCGCCTTCGGCTGTGCCGCGACCCAGGAGCCGTCGGTCCTCGCGCTCGACCGCATGGGCCGGGCGTCGGCGACCGACCCCGGCATCGCGCGCCTCGACGCCCGGATGCGCGAGGCGCTGCGGGCCGCGACGGCCGAGGCAGAGACCGACGGGGTCGACATCGTCGTGAACAGCGGCTGGCGGTCGCGGGCGCACCAGGCGGAGCTGTTCGAGGCGGCGGTCGCCGAGCACGGCTCGGAGGCGGCCGCCGCGGCGTGGGTCGCGCGCCCGGGCACGTCCGCGCACGAGGCCGGCCTGGCCGTCGACGTGGGACCGCAGCGGGCCGCCGACTGGCTGGCCGAGCACGGCGCCGACCACGGCCTGTGCCGGGTGTACGACAACGAGCCCTGGCACTTCGAGCTCGACCCCGCCGCGCCGGACCGCGGCTGCCCACCGACGTACGACGACCCGACCGACGACCCGCGCCTCAGCCCTGCAGGCGGTTGAGGACGGTGGTCATGTCGTCCTCGGTGTCGCTGCCGATCTTCTCGAAGACGATCTTCATGATCGGGTCGGCGACCTTCGCCGCGCCGGACAGCTCGATGACCGCCTCGTAGGTGATCCGGCTCCCCGGGCCGTCGGGGCTCGGCACGACGGTGATGGTGTCGGTCGAGGTGGCGGTGTCGTTGCGCCCCACCAGGACGATCGTGTCGTCGGTGAGCTGCTCGAGGGTGTACTCGAGCTCGGTGCTCACCCCGGCGATCTTGGAGGTGTTGTGCCACCGCGAGCCGACCTGGACGGGGCCGGAGTCGAGACGGGTGCAGGACTCCGTGCCGGGGTCCCAGTCCTCGGCGTTGCCGAAGTCCTTGAGGTAGGCGATCACCAGGTCGGGCGCGGGGCGGACGTCGAAGGTGCGGCTCACTGTCGTCATGTCCTCGACAGTAGGCACGTGGCTGGCGCCTGCAGCTCGCCCGAAGGGGTGCGGTCCTCAGCCGGACGCCGCGGCGTAGGCGGCGGTGAGCTGCTCCTCGGCCGCGGTGAGGTAGCGCTCCAGCGCGGTCGCGGCGGCATCGGGCTCGCCCGACTCGAGGAGGTCGAGGATCCGGCGGTTGTCGGCGAGGTAGGGCTCGTGGAAGGTCTGCGGTGCCGCCATCACGTGGAAGACCAGCCGCAGCTCGGCGAGCACGTGGCGCATCGCCTCCTCGACCCGCGGACTGCCGGAGAGCGCGGCGAGGGACTGGTGGAAGCGCATGTTGGCGGTGCCGACGTCGACCCAGCGTCCCTCGGCGGCGGCCGCCTCGCCCTCCTCCACCGCGCGGCGTACGTCGTCGAGCGCGGCGTCGGTCGGGCAGGCCCGCAGGGCGCCCGCCTCGACGAGCCGGCGGAAGCGGTACAGGTCGTGGACGTCGGCGACGGTGAGCCGCCGGACGAAGACGCCGCGGTTGAACTCGTGGACGAGCAGCCGCTCGTGCGCGAGCAGCCGGAAGGCCTCGCGAAGGGTGTTGCGCGAGACGCCCAGCGCGGCGCCGATGTCCTCCTCGGAGAGGCGGGTCCCGGGCGGCAGCCGACCCTCGGTGACGTGCGAGCGGAGGATCTCGGCCACCCGGCCGGCCGTGCTCGCACGACCGAGCGCGGCCCGCTCCGCGGACAGCTCCTCCACCCAGGCACCCGACACCACGGCATCAGTCTAGGGGGACGAGGGGATTGACAGATTGTTGAACAATCCTGCACGGTGGTGTGACGGGGCTCACCACACGGACAGGAAGACCGATGGACCAGCAGGTAGACGAGCACACGTCAGGCACGGCCGCCCGGGCCCGGAGGGGTGCCCTGGTCGGGGCCATGTTCCTCATGGCGACCAGCGCGATCGGACCGGGCTTCATCACCCAGACCACCGTCTTCACCGACCAGCTGGGCGCGGCGTTCGCCTTCGCGATCCTGGTCTCGATCCTGGTCGACATCGCCGTGCAGCTGAACGTGTGGCGGGTGATCGGCATCGCCGGCATGCACGCGCAGGACCTCGCCAACAAGGTCGCGCCGGGGGCGGGCTACGTGCTCGCCGCCCTGGTCGTGCTCGGTGGGCTGGTGTTCAACATCGGCAACATCGGCGGCACCGCGCTCGGGATGAACGCGATGTTCGGGATGGACGTCAAGCTCGGCGGTGCGATCTCGGCGGTCATCGCCATCGGCGTCTTCCTGAGCCGCCGCGCAGGCGTGGCGATGGACCGCATCGTGGTCGTGCTCGGGGTCGTGATGATCGCGATGGTGCTCTACACCGCGTTCGTCTCCGACCCGCCGGTCGGCGACGCGCTGCGCCAGAGCGTGCTGCCCGACGAGGTCGACTTCCTCATCATCACGACCCTGATCGGCGGCACCGTCGGCGGCTACATCACCTACGCCGGCGCCCACCGCCTGGTGGACTCCGGCATCACCGGCGCGCAGCAGGTCTCCCAGATCAGCCGCGGCAGCGTGACGGGCATCCTCGTCACCGGCGTGATGCGCGCGCTGCTCTTCCTCGCGGTGCTCGGCGTGGTCTCCGGCGGCGCCGTGCTCGCCGCCGACAACCCGCCGGCCTCGGCCTTCGAGCACGCGCTCGGCGACGCCGGCGTCCGCATCTTCGGCGTCATCCTCTGGGCCGCGAGCATCACCTCGGTGATCGGCGCGTCCTACACCTCCGTCTCCTTCCTGAGCGGGCTGCTCAAGGGCGACCAGCGCCGCCGCAACCACGCCGTGGTCGCCTTCGTCGCCGTGTGCGCCGGCCTCTTCCTGGTCCTCGGCAAGGCGCCGGTCACGCTGCTGGTGCTCGCCGGCGCGCTCAACGGCCTCATCCTGCCGGTCGGGCTCGCGGTCATCCTGTGGGTCGCCGCCCGCCGCACCCACGACCTGCTCGGCGGCTACCGCTACCCCCGCTGGCTGCTCGCGGTCGGCATCGCGGTGTGGGTGCTGACGGTCTACCTCGGCTGGAACTCGCTGGGCGGCATCGCCGACCTGTGGGCCTGAGGAGCGCGACGATGACGACCACGGTCGACCTCAACGCCGACCTCGGCGAGGGCTTCGGGCGGTGGACCCTCGGTGACGACGAGGCCCTGCTGGAGGTGGTGTCGAGCGCCAACGTGGCGTGCGGCTTCCACGCCGGCGACCCGACCGCGCTGCGGCGCGTCTGCGCGGTGGCGGCCGAGCGCGGGGTGGCCGTCGGGGCCCAGGTCGGCTACCGCGACCTCGCCGGCTTCGGCCGCCGCTTCATCGACGTCGAGCCGGAGGAGCTCACCAACGACGTGCTCTACCAGATCGGTGCGCTCGAGGCCTTCACCCGCGTCGCCGGCGACCGCGTCCGCTACGTCAAGCCCCACGGCGCGCTCTACAACGCGATCGTGCACCACGAGGAGCAGGCAGCCGCGGTCGTGGAGGCCGTCCACCGCTACGACCCCTCGCTGCCCGTCCTCGGGCTCCCGGGGTCGGTCTTCCTCACCCTGGCCGCCGAGGCCGGCCTGCCCACCGTCGCCGAGGCGTTCGCCGACCGCGCCTACACGCCCGAGGGCACCCTCGTGTCCCGGCGGGAGGAGGGCGCGGTGCTCCACGACGCCGACGAGGTCGCGGCCCGGTGCGTCGCGATGGCGACGCGGGGCGAGGTCGAGGCGGTCGACGGCACGGTCGTCGCCGTACGCCCGTCCTCGCTCTGCGTCCACGGCGACAGCCCCGGGGCGGTCGCGATGGCCGTCCGCGTGCGCGACGCGCTGCACGACGCGGGTGTGCGGGTCGCCCCCTTCGCGGGCGGCGCGACCTGATGCGGGTCCTTCCCTGCGCCGACTCCGGGCTGCTCGTCGAGCTCGACGACCTCGACGAGGTCCTCGCGCTCTACGCCGAGCTGGTCGACGAGCCGCCCGCCGGTGTCGTCGACCTGGTCCCCGCGGCGCGCACGCTCCTGCTGCGCCTGGACCCCGCCGGTGCGGACGCCGCGGAGGTCGAGCGCGCCGTCCGCGACGCCCGGCCCACGCGTGGCGCGCGGCCCGACCTCGGGCAGGTCGAGGTCCCCGTGGTGTACGACGGCGCGGACCTGCGCGAGGTCGGCGAGCTGACCGGCCTCGGCGAGCGAGGGGTGGTCGAGGCCCACACCGGCCAGGAGTGGACGGTGGCCTTCGGCGGCTTCGCACCGGGCTTCGGCTACCTCGTGGGCACCGACGAGCGGCTCCACGTGCCGCGTCGCAGCACCCCCCGCACGCGGGTGCCGGCCGGCGCCGTCGGCCTGGCGGGCGAGTTCGCAGGCGTCTATCCCCGGGAGTCGCCGGGCGGCTGGCAGCTGCTCGGCCACACCACCCTGCGCACGTGGGACCTCGACCGGGACCCGCCGGCGCTGCTGCTCCCCGGGGTGCGGGTCCGCTTCGTGGAGGCGTCGTGACGGCGCGCGCGCTGGAGGTCGTGGCGACCGGGCCGCTCGCCACGGTCCAGGACCTCGGGCGCCCCGGGCTGGCCGCGCTCGGCGTCGGTCGCTCCGGTGCCGCCGACACCGACTCGATGGCGCTGGCCAACCGGCTCGTCGGCAACGCAGCGGGCACGAGCTGCGTGGAGGTCACCTTCGGGGGCTTGGAGGTCCGCTCGCGCGGCGGCGTGACCGTCGCCCTCGCCGGGGCGCCCTGCCCGATGAGCGTCGACGGGCGCCAGGTCGCGCCGTACGCCGTCGTGTGGGTGCCCGACGGCGCCACCCTGCGGCTCGGCGCCCCGACGTCCGGCCTGCGCAGCTACCTCGCGGTCCGCGGGGGCGTCGACGTGACGCCGGTGCTCGGCTCTCGGTCGACCGACACGCTGTCGGGGGTGGGACCGCCACCGCTCGAGCCGGGGCGGCAGCTGCGGGTGGGGCGCGCCACCGGCCCGCTGCCCGGCGTCGACCACGCGCCCGTGCGCGTCCCCGACAGCGGCGACCTGTGGCTGCGCGTCTCCCGCGGGCCCCGGGCCGACTGGTTCACCGACGCGGCGTACGACGCCCTCCTCGGCTCGCCCTACGAGGTGACGTCCGAGAGCAACCGGGTCGGCATGCGGCTCGACGGCATCGCGCTCGAGCGGTCCCGCGACGACGAGCTGCCGAGCGAGGGGATGGTGCCCGGTGCCCTGCAGGTCCCGCCGTCCGGCCGGCCCACGCTGTTCCTCGCCGACCACCCGGTGACCGGGGGCTACCCCGTCATCGCGGTCGTGGTCCGGGCCGACCTCGGGCTCGCCGCACAGGCCCGGCCCGGGCAGCACATCCGATTCCGCAGCAGCACGAGGTGACCACGATGACCGTCCGCCAGCCGTCCGGCGACCCGTCCGGGCTGACCCCCCACGAGGCACGCTCCCGCTTCCGCGGCGGGCTGCGCGTGCCGACCGCCGGGTGGGCGGCCGGCTGGACGCAGGCGAACCTCATCGCGGTGCCGCGCGAGGTGGCGTACGACGTGCTGCTGTTCGCCCAGCGCAACCCCAAGCCGTGCCCGGTGCTCGACGTGACCGAGCCGGGCGCCACGAGCAGCCCCCTGTTCTCGGGCGACCTGCGCACCGACCTCCCGGGCTACACCGTCTACGAGCACGGCGAGCTCGTCGCCGAGGTCGACGACGTCACCCACCTGTGGCGCGACGACCTGGTCGCTTTCCTGGTGGGGTGCAGCTTCACGTTCGAGGCGGCCCTGCTGGACGCGGGTGTGCCCGTGCGGCACGTCGAGGCCGGCAGCAACGTGCCGATGTACCGCACGTCGGTGGAGTGCCGTCCCGCCGGCACGCTCGCGGGGCCGCTGGTCGTGTCGATGCGGCCGGTGCCGGCCGGCCAGGTCGCGACCGCGGTGCGGGTCACCTCGCGCTACCCCTCGGTGCACGGCGCCCCGGTCCACGTCGGCGACCCGCGAGCACTCGGGATCGCCGACCTCGACTCACCCGACTTCGGCGAGCCGGTCGAGGTCCGGGCGGGGGAGGTCCCGGTGTTCTGGGCGTGCGGCGTGACCCCGCAGGCGGCGGTCATGCGGTCGCGGCCGGCCTTCGCGATCGGGCACGCGCCCGGCCACATGGCGATCACCGACGCCCGCGACAGCGACTACCTGGTGCCCTGACCGGTCAGGAGTCGAAGCCGAGGCCGGCGCGGTCGAGGGTCCGGAGGAAGAGGTTGCGCCGGCCCTGCCGGTGGTCGGCCCGGTCGAGCGACCAGCGGGTGAGGTTGATCCCGATCGAGGCGAGCGGCTCGGGCGGGAACGGCAATGGGCGCTCGCGCACCATGCGGAGCTCGGTGCGCTCGGTGGGCTCGCCCGCCAGCAGGTCGAGCAGCACCTGGGCGGCGAACCGGGTCGCGCCCACGCCCAGCCCGGTGAAGCCGGCGGCGTGCGCGACCCGGCCGCCGTGGCTGAGCCCGTAGAACGCGGTGAACTGCGTGCAGGTGTCGATCGCCCCCGCCCAGCGGTGGCTGAAGCGGACGTCCTCGAGCTGCGGGAAGGTCGCGAGGAAGTGCGAGGCGAGCCGCGCGTGGCTCTCGGGCCGGTCCTCGTGCCGGGCCCGCACCGTGCCGCCGGCCGGGTAGATCGCGTCGTACCCGCCCCAGAGGATGCGGTTGTCCGCCGTCAGCCGGGAGTAGTGGAACTGGTTGGCGAGGTCGCCGAGTCCCTGCCGGCCCGCCCAGCCGACCGAGGCGAGCTGCTCGTCGGTCAGCGGCTCGGTCATCAGCACGTAGTCGTAGACCGGGACGGTCATCAGGCGGTTGCGGCGCAGCAACGACGGGAACACGTTGGTCGCGAGCACCACCTGGTCGGACGTCACCACGGCCCGGTCGGTGTGCACCTCGATCTTCGACAGGCCAGCGCCCGAGGGCGTACGCCGCAGCTCGGTGACGGCAGAGTGCTCGTGCAGCTCGACGCCGAGCTCCGCTGCGACCCGGGCGAGCTCGAGCGCGAGCCGGGCAGGGTGGACCAGCGCGTTCTGGTCGGGCTCGAGGACGCCAGCGAGGAACAGCGGGCTGTCGACCTCGGCCCGGATGCCCGCTGCGTCCAGGAAGTGGGGCTCGCCCCGGAGCTCCTCGACCTGGTGCTCCTCGACGGCGACGCCGAGCGCGCCGGTGCGTTCCCACTCGCACGCCAGCCCGAGGGTGCGTACGTCGTCCTCGAAGGCGTCGAGGTTCTCCCGGCCGAGCCGGTCGAGGACGTCGAGCTCGTCGGGCCAGCGGGCGCGACCGTTCTCCTCGCCGTGGGTGAGCGAGGCCTCGCAGAAGCCGCCGTTGCGCCCCGAGGCCGCCCACCCGACGGTCCGCGCCTCGAGGAGGACGACACGGAGCGCCGGGTCGCGGCGCTTCGCGTGCACCGCGGTCCAGAGGCCGAGGTAGCCGCCGCCCACGATGGTGAGGTCGGCCGTCGCGGAGGCCGTGAGCTCGGGGTGGCGCGGCGAGGCGCCCGCGTCCTCGAGCCAGAAGACCGCCTGCCTGCTGCCCGCGAGCGCACGCTCGACCAGCCGGGGGTCGGGCGCGTGCCGCTCGTAGGCGGTGCGGTGGGCGGGCACGTCGGGCAGTGTGTCAGCCGGCTGCCGCGGTGAGCGCCGCGTCGAGGACCGCGAGGCCCTCACGGACCTCGTCGTCGCTGGTGGTGAGCGGCGGCACGACGTGGATCCGGTTGTAGTTGGAGAACGGCAGCAGGCCGCGCTCCTGGCAGCCCTTCACGACCGCGGACATCTCCGGGCTGGCGCCGCCGTAGGGAGCCAGGGGCTCGCGGGTCGCCCGGTCGCGGACCAGCTCGACGGCCCAGAAGGCGCCGGTGCCGCGGACCTCGCCGATCCACTCGTGCCTCTCGGCGAGCGCCCGCAACCCGGGGCCGATCACCTCGGCGCCGAGCCGGTCGGCCCGGGCGACGACGTCGTCGTCCTCCATCGTCCGGATGGTCGCGATCGCCGCGGCGCAGGCGAGCGGGTGGCCGGAGTAGGTGAGGCCGCCGGGGTAGGTGCGGTGGGCGAAGGTCGCGTGGATCGCGTCGCTGATGGCGACGCCGCCCAGCGGGACGTAGCCGGAGTTGACCCCCTTGGCGAAGGTCAGCAGGTCGGGGACAACGCCAGCCCCCTCCGACGCGTGCTCGACGGCGAACCAGCGACCCGACCGGCCGAAGCCCGACATCACCTCGTCGGCGACGAGCACGATGCCGTACCGGTCGCAGATCTCGCGGACCCCGGCGAGGTAGCCCGGCGGCGGCACCATGATGCCGGCGGTGCCGGGGATCGCCTCGAGGACGATCGCCGCGACCGTCGCCGGTCCCTCGAGGGCGACGACCTGCTCGAGGTGCTCGAGCGCGCGCTCGCACTCCTCCGCCTCGGTGGTCGCGTGGAACGCGCTGCGGTAGAGGAACGGGCCGAAGAAGTGGACCGTGCCCGTGGAGCCGTGGTCGCTGGGCCACCGGCGCGGGTCGCCGGTCATGTTCACCGCGAGGTGCGTGCCGCCGTGGTAGCTGCGGTAGGTCGTCAGCACCTTGTGGCGCCCGGTGTGCAGCCGTGCCATGCGTACGGCGTGCTCGTTGGCGTCGGCGCCGCCGTTGGTGAAGAAGACGTGGTCGAGGTCGCCGGGGGTGTGCGACGCGATGAGGCGGGCGGCCTCCGACCGGGTGCCGTTGGCGAAGGCCGGCGCGACCGTCGCGAGGTGCCCGGCCTGCTCGCGGATGGCCGCGACGATGCGCGGGTGCTGGTGGCCGAGGTTGGTGAAGACCAGCTGGGAGCTGAAGTCGAGGTAGCGCTTCCCGGCGCCGTCCCAGACGCGGCTGCCCTCGGCGCGCGTGATCACCATCGGGCTGATCTCCGCCTGGGCCGACCAGGAGTGGAAGACGTGCGCGCGGTCGAGCTCGTAGGCGCGCTCGGCGTCGTGGGTGCCGGCGAGGTCGGACGTGCTGATCACGTCAGTCATTGCGCGGGAACCCCAGCTCGAGGCCGCCCTCGGGGCGGTTGGCCGGGTCGATCCACCGGGTGGTGACGACCTTGCCGCGGGTGAAGAAGTGGACGCCCTCGGTGCCGTGGGCGTGGGTGTCACCGAAGAGCGAGCGCTTCCAGCCGCCGAAGGAGTAGTAGGCCACCGGCACCGGGACCGGCACGTTGACACCGATCATCCCGACCTCGACGTCGGCCTCGAAGCGGCGGGCCGCGCCGCCGTCGTTGGTGAAGACCGCGGTGCCGTTGCCGTACGGGTTGGCGTTGACCAGCGCGACCGCCTCCTCGTAGGAGCCGACCCGGACCACCGACAGCACCGGGCCGAAGATCTCCTCGGTGTAGATCTCCATGTCGGGCGTGACCTCGTCGAAGAGGGTGGGGCCGAGCCAGTAGCCGTCGGTCACGTCATGGGAGCCGCCGCGGGCGGTGACGTCGCGGCCGTCGACGACGACCTTCGCGCCCGCCGCCTCGCCGGAGTCGATGAAGCTCGCGACGCGGTCGCGGTGGGCCTTCGTGACGAGGGGGCCCATGTCGGCCTCCTTCTCCCCGCCGGTGGCGTCGCGGCCGCCGTCGCCGATGAGGAGCGTGCGGGTGCGGTCGGCGATCCGGGCGACCAGCTCGTCGCCGATCGGGTCGACGGCCACGAGCACGCTGATCGCCATGCAGCGCTCGCCGGCGCTGCCGTAGCCCGCGTTGACGGCCGAGTCGGCGGCGAGGTCGAGGTCGGCGTCGGGCAGCACGACCATGTGGTTCTTCGCCCCGCCGAGGGCCTGCACCCGCTTGCCGTGCCGGCTCGCGGTCTCGTAGACGTACTCCGCGATCGGCGTCGAGCCGACGAAGCTGATCGCCTGCACGTCGGGGCTGGTGAGGAGGGCGTCGACCGCGGTCTTGTCGCCGTGCAGGACGTTGAAGACGCCGTCGGGGAGGCCCGCCTCCTGCCACAGCGCGGCCAGCCAGCTCGCGGCGCTCGGGTCCTTCTCGCTCGGCTTGAGGACGACGGCGTTGCCGGCGGCGATGGCGATGGGGAAGAACCACATCGGCACCATCGCCGGGAAGTTGAACGGGCTGATGATGCCCACCACGCCGAGGGGCACGCGCTTGGAGTGCACGTCGATGCCGGTCGACGCCTCCTCGCTGTGCCCGCCCTTGAGCAGGTGGGAGATGCCGCACGCGAACTCCACGACCTCCAGGCCGCGGGCGATCTCGCCCATCGCGTCGGAGTGCACCTTGCCGTGCTCGGCGGTGATGATCGCGGCGAGCTCCTCCTTGCGGCTGTTGAGCAGCTCACGGAAGGCGAACAGCACCTGCGTACGCCGTGCCAGCGAGGTCGTGCCCCACGCCCGGGCGGCGCGCGCGGCGGCCGCGATGACGTGGGCGGCGTCGGCCTCGCTCGCCAGCGCGACCCGGCCGGTCACCTGGCCGGTGGCGGGGTTGGTCACCTCCGCCCAGCCGGTGGGGGAGCCGGTCAGCTCGCGGCCGTCCACCCAGTGCACGATGTCGACGGGTCCAGGGGTCGTCATGCCGCCATCCTGCTCGTCACCCGCGGTCGCCGGGGCTGTCGGATCGTAGGCTTTGAGGCCCGCGTTCGGACACTTCGTCACCCGCTGCGCGCGTAGGCTGCCTGTCGTGGCCGAGGTGACGCCGGGCGTGACGCTCCAGGAGGCGCTCGCGCTGCCCACCTTCCACCGGGCCGCGCCCACCGTCGTCGCCGGCGCCGCCGCGACCGACCGCGCGATCCGCTGGGTGCACGCCACCGAGCGGCCCGACGTGCGCGAGCTCCTGCGCCCCGGGGACCTGGTGCTGACGATGGGCACGGGCCTACCGGACGACGAGGACGCGACCGGGCTGTCCGCCTTCGTCGACGAGCTGGTCGACGTGGGCAGCGCCGGCGTCGTGGTCGAGCTCGGACGCCGGTGGACCTCCGCGCTGCCCGAGGCACTGGTCGCGGCCTGCGAGCGGCACGGGCTGCCGCTGGTCGTGCTGGCCCGGGAGACCCGCTTCGCCGCCCTCGCGCAGGAGATCGGCGAGCGCGTCGTCGACCACCAGCTCACCGAGCTGCGCGAGGCCCAGCGGGTCCACGAGACCTTCACCGAGCTGAGCTTCTCCCAGGCCGGACCGGTCGAGATCCTGCAGGCCGTGCAGCGGCTCTCCGGGGGACCGGTCGTGGTCGAGAACGCGCAGCACCGCCCCCTCGACTACTTCGCCGGTCCCGACGACACCGCCGGCTTCCTCGACGGCTGGCCCGCCCGGTCACGCCGGGTCGAGGTCGCCGGACGGACCGGGTGGGACGCCGCCAACGGCTGGCTCGTCACCCGTCTCGGGACCACGGAGCAGGCGTGGGGCCGGCTCGTCATCGGCTCCACGACCGCGCCCTCGCAGCGCCTCGTCGCGGTGGCTGAGCGGGCGGCCGCGGCGCTCGCGCTGCACCGGCTCCACGACCGTGACCGCGGCACCCTGATGCGCCGCACCCACCTCGAGCTGCTGGCCGGCCTGTCCGAGCACCCCGGCTCCGAGGAGGTGCTGCGCCGCTGCGAGGTGGCCGGCTTCCCCGTCCGCCGACGCCGGTTCGTCGGCCTCGTCGTCCGCCCCCGGGTCGGTACGACGACCCCCGCCGACCTCGACGAGCTCGCGGCGACCGTGGTGCGTGCCGCCCACGGACTGCGCCTCCCGGCCCTGGTCTGCGAGGTCGAGCGCGACCTGCGGGTGCTCGTGTCCGCACCGGCCGCGGCCGACGCCGACGACCTCGTCGACCGGTTGGCCGCCCGCGTGCTGCCGCACCACGACGTCGTACTGGCTGCCGGGCGGGTGGTCGACGACCGCGACCAGGTCGCGCGCTCGGTGACGGAGGCCGGCCAGGTCGCGGACGCGGCGCCGCAGGCCCGCCGTGAGCGCGACCCGGACGTGCACCGGCTGGCCGACCTGCACCTGCGGGGCCTGCTCGCGCTGCTCGGCGAGGACGAGCGGCTGCGGCTGTTCGTCGACCGCGAGCTCGCCCCGCTCAAGCGGCACGACAGCGCCGAGGGGTCCCGGACCGAGCTGCTCGCGGCGCTGCGGGCGCTGGTGCTCCACCCGTCCAGCAAGACCGACGCGGCGGCCAGCCTGCACCTGTCCCGCGCCGCGTTCTACGACCGGCTGGCCCGGATCGAGTCGGTCCTCGGCGCCGACCTCGACGACCCCGACGTCCGGGTCTCCCTGCACGTCGCCCTCGTCGCCGACGAGCTCCTACAGTGATCCCCGGCTGACCGGGGATCGCTGAACTTGTCGGCCCGTGCACGGCCTGACAAGTTCAGCGAGAGCCTGACAAGTCGACGCGCACGGCCGCCGGATCGTCCGACTCGCAGCCGAACTGCCGACAGATCGTCGGCCCGCCCGGAGGCGACGGCTGGGACGATGACCCCATGTTCCGCGTGCTCGACGTGTCCGCCGCCGTGCCGACCACCCCGCTCGACCCCGCCACCGTCGTCGACGGCGCCCCCGAGGCCGGGTCACGCGCGCTGGCCGCGGTCGCGGGCGTCGAGGTCGGGGTGTGGGAGATGAGCCCGGGCACGGCCACCGACGTGGAGGTCGACGAGGTGTTCGTCGTCCTCTCCGGATCGGCCACCGTCAGCTTCGAGGACGGCGAGCGCGTCGACCTCGGCCCCGGCACCGTCGTCCGCCTGCGCGCGGGCGAGCACACCACCTGGGTCGTCCACGAGACCCTGCGCAAGATCTACGTCGCCTGAGGAGACCCATGACCGACACGATCCGCAACTACGTCGACGGCGAGCTCGTCGAGTCCACCACCAGCGAGTTCATCGACCTCGTCGACCCCACGACCGGGGAGGCCGACGGCCGCTCGCCCGTCTCCACCGCGGAGGAGGTGGACCAGGCGTACGCCGCGGCGGCCCGCGCGTCGCAGGCCTGGAAGCGGCTGACCCCCGGGCGTCGCCAGGGCCTCCTGCTCGACCTCGCCAGCGCGATCGCCGAGCGCCGCGACGAGATCAGCGAGGTGCAGGCGCGCGACACCGGCCAGCCGATCCGCTACATCGCCAGCGAGGAGGTCGACCAGGGCGTCGACCAGCTCCGCTTCTTCGCCGGCGCCGCCCGGCTGCTGGAGGGCAAGTCGGCGGGGGAGTACCTCGAGGGCCACACCTCGAGCATCCGCCGCGAGCCCATCGGCGTGGTGGGGCAGGTGACCCCGTGGAACTACCCGTTCGCCATGGCCATCTGGAAGGTCGCCCCGGCCCTGGCAGCCGGCAACACGGTCGTGCTCAAGCCCAGCGACACCACGCCGCGCTCGACGGTGCTGCTCGCCGAGATCGCGGGCGAGGTCCTGCCCGCGGGGGTGCTCAACGTGGTCAACGGTGACGCCACCACCGGCCGCCACCTCGTCGAGCACCCGACGCCCGGCCTGGTCGCGATCACCGGCTCGGTCCGCGCCGGCATCGAGGTCGCCACGTCGGCTGCGAAGCACCTCAAGCGCGCCCACCTCGAGCTCGGCGGCAAGGCGCCCGTCGTGGTCGCCCCCGACGCCGACCTGCCCCGAGCGGCGGAGATGGTCGCGGCCGCGGCCTACTTCAACGCCGGCCAGGACTGCACCGCCGCGACGCGCGTGATCGTGCACCGCAGCGTCCACGACGAGCTCGTCGAGCTGCTGGTCAAGGAGGCCGAGGGCACCCGGCCCGGCCCCCCGTCGGACGTCGAGGCCGACTACGGCCCGCTCAACAACGCCACCCACCTCGCCAAGGTGGAGGCCTACCTCGCCGGGCTGCCCGGCCACGCCACCGTCCGCACCGGGGGCACCCGCCACGGTGGGACCGGCTACTTCTTCGCAGCGACCGTCGTCACCGGCGTGCGCCAGGACGACCGCATCGTGCAGGAGGAGGTCTTCGGTCCCGTCCTCACCGTGCAGCCGTACGACGACGAGGCCGAGGCGGTGCGGATGGCCAACGGCGTCCCCTACGGCCTCGCCGGCAGCGTGTGGACGCGCGACCACGGCACCGCCGACCGGCTCACCCGCGAGCTCGACTTCGGGTGCGTGTGGGTCAACACCCACATCCCGTTCGTCTCCGAGATGCC
>JAYSEC010000051.1:6547-17367 GCA_041914085.1 Nocardioides sp. | reverse complement strand
AGGTCCGCTACGGCCTCACCACCATGTGCATCGGCATCGGCATGGGCGGCACCGTCATCTGGGAGAACCCCCACTGGAACGGCGCCGCCTCGGACGAGGGAGACACCAAGTGAGCACCATCTTCGAGCGCGCGCAGGCGATCGTCTCCGACGCCGAGCGCGTGACGCAGGCCCACCTGCGCAAGGTCACCCTGCCCGGCGCGACCTTCGGCTTGATCACCCTCGACAACGGCGAGGACCACACCAAGCCGAACACGTTCGGCCCGGCCTCGCTGCTGGCGCTGAACTCCGCGATCGACGCTGCGCTGGCCGACGAGTCGGTCGACGCGATCGCGGTCACCGGCAAGCCGTTCATCCTCGCCGCGGGCGCCGACCTGACCTCGATCCAGGGCGGCGGCCCCGACGCCGTGCGCACCGTGGCCGAGCTCGGCCACGCGGTCTTCCGCAAGCTGCAGGACGGCGGCAAGCCGTCGTTCGGCCTCATCAACGGCCTCGCGCTCGGCGGCGGCCTCGAGGTCGCGCTGCACTGCACCTACCGCACCGTGATGGACTCCGCGCCCGCCCTCGGGCTTCCCGAGGTCATGCTCGGCCTGGTGCCCGGCTGGGGCGGCGCCTGGCTCGTGCCCAACCTCGTGGGCGCCGACAAGGCGGTGACGCTGATCATCGAGAACCCGCTCAACCAGGGCAAGACGCTGGGTGGGCGGGCGGCGTACGACTTCGGCCTGGCCGACGCGGTCTTCAACGGTGCCGACTTCCTCGAGCAGTCGCTGCTCTGGGCGGCGTCCGTGCTGCGCGGCGAGGTCGCCGTCGAGCGTCCCGAGGTGGACCGCGGCGAGGCCTGGGACGCGGCCGTCGCGCGCGCCGAGGGCATCGTGGCGGCCAAGACCGGCGGCGCCTCGCCGGCCGCGCAGAAGGCCGTCGAGCTGATCGCCGCGGCGCGCGACACCGACCGTGACGCCGGTTTCGCCGCCGAGGACGACGCGCTCGAGGCGATGTCGCAGACGGCTGAGCTGCTCGCCTCGCTCTACTCCTTCGACCTGGTGCAGAAGCGGGCCAAGCGGCCCGCCGGCGCACCGGACAAGTCGCTGGCGCGCCCGGTCACCAAGGTCGGCATCGTGGGTGCCGGCCTGATGGCCAGCCAGCTCGCGCTGCTCTTCGTACGACGCCTCGAGGTGCCTGTCGTGCTGACCGACCTCGACCAGGAGCGGGCCGACAAGGGCGTCGCCTACGTCCACGCCGAGATCGACAAGCTCCTCGCCAAGGGCCGGATCAACCAGGACAAGGCGAACCGCCACAAGGCACTGGTCTCGGGTGCGACCGACAAGCAGGTCGCCTTCGGCGACGCCGACTTCGTGATCGAGGCCGTCTTCGAGGAGATGTCGGTCAAGAAGACCGTCTTCGCCGACGTGGAGAAGGTCGTCTCGCCCGAGTGCGTCCTGGCCACCAACACGTCCTCGCTGTCGATCACCGAGATGGCAGCCGACCTCGAGCACCCCGAGCGGGTCGTCGGCTTCCACTTCTTCAACCCGGTCGCGGTGATGCCGCTGCTGGAGATCGTCAAGGGCGAGACCACCGACGACGCGACCCTGGCGACGGCATTTGCGACCGGCAAGGCGCTGAAGAAGACCACGATCCTGGTCAAGGACAGCCCGTCCTTCATCGTGAACCGGCTCCTGGGCCGCTTCATGAGCGAGGTCGGCCGCATCGTCGACGAAGGCACCCCGGTCGAGGTCGCCGACGGCGCGTTCGCCGGCATCGCCCCGATGCCGCCGTTCGTGCTGCTGTCCCTCGTCGGCCCGGCGATCGCGCTGCACAACAACGAGACGCTGAAGGGCGCGTTCCCCGACCGCTTCTACGTCTCCCCCGCCCTGGAGCGGATCGTGGCGGCGAGGAAGGGTGCCTACTACGGCCCCGACGGGGCGCTCGACCCCGAGGTCGAGGCGCTGCTCGAGAAGCCGGCCGACCCGGTCGTCCTCACCGCCGAGGAGGTGCGCGAGAAGACCCTCTCCGGCCTCGCCGAGGAGGCGCGCCTGATGCTCGACGAGGGCGTGGTCGCTGCCCCGCAGGACATCGACCTCGCCATGATCACCGGTGCCGGGTTCTCGTTCTGGAACGGCGGCCTGACCTTCATGCTGGACGTGAAGGGCATCTCGGAGAAGGCGACCGGCAAGCGCTTCCACTGACACACCACAGGTGGTCGAGCAGCTCGCGCGGCTACTCGACCACCTGGGTGCTGTCCGCCGGCCGGGTGTGCTTGTCGTACTCCCCGCGACCGAGCCGGCTGTGCGAGCGGCCGTAGAGGAAGTAGACGGCCAGCCCGATCGCCATCCAGATCAGGAAGCGGACCCAGGTCTCGCCGATGAGGTTGAGCATCAGGTAGAAGCACAGCAGCACCGAGAGCGTGGCGATCACGCCGACCGCCGGCGTGCGGAAGGCGCGCGGAAGGTCGGGCCGCGTGCGCCGCAGCACGAGCACGCCGACGCTGACGAGGACGAAGGCGAACAGGGTGCCGATGCTGACGAGGTCGCCGAGCGTGGCGAAGTCGACGAAGCCGGAGAGCAGGGCGACGCCGACGCCGGTGATCGCCGTGATCCGGTAGGGCGTGCCGAAGGTGGGGTGCACCCGCGCCAGCCACGTCGGCAGCAGCCCGTCGCGCGCCATCGCGAAGGCCACGCGGGTCTGGCCCATCACCAGGATCAGCACGACGACCGTGAGCCCGATCGTCGCGCCGATGGAGATGACGTTGCCGATCCACTCCACGCCCGCCTTGTCGAACGCCGTGGCCAGGGGTGCGGCGTCGTCGGGGTCGATGTCCTCGTAGGACTGCATCCCCGTGATGACGAGGCAGACGGCGATGTAGAGCACGGTGACGATCGCCAGCGATCCCAGGATGCCGATGGGCACGTCGCGCTGGGGGTTGTGGGTCTCCTCCGCGGTGGTGGCGACCACGTCGAAGCCGATGAATGCGAAGAACACGATCGCCGCGCCCGCGATGACGCCCCCGATCCCGAACACCGCCGGCTCGAGGCCGAAGAGCGAGGTGATGAGGGGCGACTTCCAGAAGCCGCCGTCGGCCCCGCTGGTCGGCTGGCTCTCGGGGATGAACGGCGAGTAGTTGGCCGTGTTGATGTAGCCGATGCCCATGACGATCACCAGCGCGACCACCGCGAGCTTGATGGCGACGATGACCTGGTTGATCCGGCTGGAGAGCTTGATGCCGCCGATCAGCACGGCCGCCACCAGGAGCGAGATGACCACCGCCGGCAGGTTGACGTACCCGTCCCCGGCCGAGGCGAGGGACGCGGGCACCTCCAGCGGCGTGCCTTCGAGGACGTTCTGGAGGTAGCCGGAGAAGCCGGCGGCCAGCGCGGAGGCACCGACGGTGAACTCCAGCACGAGGTCCCACCCGATGACCCAGGCGATGAGCTCGCCGAACGTCGCGTAGCTGAAGGTGTAGGCACTGCCGGCGACCGGCACCGTCGAGGCGAACTCGGCGTAGCAGAGCGCCGCGAGCGCGCACGCCAGGCCGGCGATGAGGAACGACAGCGAGATCGCCGGTCCGGCGTTCGTCGCTGCGACGAGCCCGGTGTAGACGAAGATGCCGGCGCCGATGATCACGCCGACGCCGAAGATGGTCAGGTCGAGGGCGCCGAGATTCTTCTTGAGCCGGTGCTCGGGCTCCTCCGTCTCGGCGATCGACTGCTCGACGGACTTGGTGCGGAAGAGGCTCATCCCAGCAACCTAGGACTCGCCGGTCGTTACCGTCGAGTCACCCGTGGGGCGGATCGTCAGGCGGGGTGGTCCACCTGCACCGGTGCCACGCCCTCGTCGAGTGCGGTGACGTCCTCGACGATGCCGCGCGCGATCGTCTGCGCGTCGAGGCCGATGCGGGTGAGGATCGCGTCGCGCTTGGCGTGGTCGAGGAACTCCTGCGGGATGCCGTGCAGGCGGAACGGCGTGTGCACGCCGGCGTCGTTGAGCGTCTGCAGCAGCGTCGCCCCGCAGCCGCCGACGCGGCCGTTGTCCTCGACGCTGACGACGAGGCGGTGCTGGGCCGCGAGCTCGATGAGGGCCGGGTCGACCGGCTTGACCCACCGGGGGTCGACCACCGTCACGCCGATCCCCTGCGCCGTCAGCCGGGTGGCCACGTCGACAGCGGTCGACGCCATCGAGCCGACGGCGACGATGAGCACGTCGGGCGATCCCTCGCTGACGAGGATGTCGACGCCACCGTGGCGCTCGATCGCCGGGACGTCCTCGGGCGGCGGGCCCTTGGGGAAGCGCACGACCGTGGGGGCGTCGTCGACGTCGACCGCCTCACCGAGCAGCTCGCGCAGGCGGGGCACGTCGCGGGGTGCGGCCAGGCGCAGGCCCGGCACGACCTGCAGGATCGACATGTCCCACATGCCGTTGTGGCTGGCCCCGTCGTCACCGGTGACGCCGGAGCGGTCGAGCACGAAGGTGACGCCGCACCTGTGCAGCGCGACGTCCATCAGGACCTGGTCGAAGGCGCGGTTGAGGAACGTCGCGTAGACGGCGAACACCGGGTGCATCCCGCCCATGGCCAGCCCGGCGGCCGACGTGGCGGCGTGCTGCTCGGCGATGCCGACGTCGAAGGTGCGCTCGGGGAACCTCTCGGCGAACACGTCCAGCCCGACCGGGTGCATCATCGCGGCGGTGATCGCGACGAGGTCCTCGCGCTGCTCGCCGAGCTCGACGATCGCCTCGGAGAAGTGGTCGGTCCAGATCTTGCCCTTGGGCTTCTCGGCGCCGGTCTGGACGTCGAAGGGGCCGGGGGCGTGGAACTGGTCGGCCTCGTGGCGCAGGGCCGGGTCGTAGCCCTGGCCCTTGCGGGTGATCGCGTGGACGATGACGGGGCCGTTGAACCGCTTCGCGCTGGCGAGCGCCTGCTCCATCGCCGCGCGGTCGTGGCCGTCCACCGGACCGACGTACTTCAGGCCGAGGTCCTCGAAGAGGCCCTGCGGGGCGAGGGCGTCCTTCATGCCCTTCTTGACCGCGTGGAGCGCGTCGTAGGCGGCGTGACCGACGCCGGGGACGGCGTTGAGGCGCTTCTTGACCAGGTCGAGGACCTGCTCGTAGCGCGGGTTGGTGCGCAGCGACGTCAGCGCGGTCGCGAGGCCGCCGATGGTCGGCGTGTAGGAGCGCTCGTTGTCGTTGACCACGATGACCAGCCGGCTGTCCTTGGCGATCGCGATGTTGTTGAGCGCCTCCCAGGCCATGCCGCCGGTCAGCGCCCCGTCACCGATGACGGCGACGACGTGCCGGTCCTCGCCGCGGATCGCATAGGCCTTGGCGAGGCCGTCGGCGTACGACAGGGAGGTGGAGGCGTGGGAGTTCTCGACGATGTCGTGGTCGGACTCCGCCTGGCTCGGGTAGCCGCTGACGCCACCCTCCTTGCGCAGGGTGCCGAAGTCGGCGTGACGGCCGGTGACGAGCTTGTGGACGTAGGACTGGTGCCCGGTGTCGAAGACCACGCGGTCGTGCGGGGAGTCGAACACGCGGTGGATCGCCAGCGTCAGCTCGACCACGCCGAGGTTCGGGCCGAGGTGGCCGGAGTTCGTCGCGACGGTGCGGATCATCAGGTCACGGATCTCCGCGGCCAGCTCGTCCAGCTGCTCGGCCGTGAGCCCGCGGAGGTCGCGCGGCGACGCGATCGAGTCGAGGTGTCCCATGGCGGATGAGTCTATTTCATGCCCGGTCGAGGACAGCCACCGCCGGCTCGTGGAGGCTCCCCATCCACACCCGGCCGTCGTGCTCCCGCACACCGGTGACCATGTGGTAGCCGGGGTGGTCGATGTCGAGGTCGTGCACGAGGCGGCCGGCGTCGTCGTAGGCCTGGACGCGGATCGTGCGCTTCGGCTTGGGCTGCAGCGCCTCCGGGATCCTCGTCACCGCCCGCCGGAGCACCATCGGGGCGGACCCGAGCCGCTCGACCAGCGGGTCCACCGGGCTGGCGACGGTGACCCAGATGAGCCCGTCGCTCCCGCGGCTGATGTTGTCGGGGTAACCGGGCAGGTCGGTCACCAGGTGGTCGCGCTCCCCCGCCCTCGGGCCCGTCAGCCAGAGGCGTACGACGGTGCGGCCGCGGCACTCGGCGACCGCGACGTAGGACTCGTCGGCGGCGAGGGCGACCCCGTTGGCGAAGGCCAGCCCGTCGAGCACGACGGTGACGGTGCCGTCGGGGTCGCGCCGGATCAGCCGGCCGGTGCGGGTGTGCTGGACGAAGTCGTCCTTCCACTGCGCCACGCCGTAGTGGAGCGAGGAGTCGCTGAACCAGACCGTGCCGTCTGCAGCGACCGCGGCGTTGTTGCAGAACCGCATCGGCGCGCCGTCGACGCGGTCGAGGAGCACCTCCACGTCGCCGTTGACCGGTGAGACCTGCAGCAGGCCCCGGTCGGCGTCGCACACGAGCAGGTCGCCGTCGGGCAGCAGCTCGATCCCGAGCGGGCGCCCCCCGGTGTCGGCGACGCGGCGGGTGGTGCCGGTGGCGGGGTCGAGCGCCCAGATCGCGCCGTCCTCGGTGCCGGTCCACACGGTGCCGTCGGGGCCGACGAGGACGTCCTCGGCGCCCATCGACGGGACGGGGTGCACGGTGAACGAGGGATGGCTCATGGCGCCATGCTGGCGTAGACCTCGCTGCGGAGGAAGGCCGGGACGATGCCCTCGGCGCCCTTCGTCAGCGGCAGGCCCGCCGCGACCGCGGGGTCCACGAAGACGATCCGGCGGCCCTCGCGGCAGTCGATGTCGGCGTCGCCCAGCTCGCACGCGGCGGCGTAGACCCACATCCGGTCCCAGGTGCCGTAGGACTCGCGGTGGTCGGCGGCGAACACCCCGACCTCACGCAGGTGCGCCGCGTCGAGGCGTACGCCGGTCTCCTCCTCGAGCTCGCGCAGGGCGCCGTCGGCGGGTCGCTCCCCCGGCTCGAGGTGCCCGCCGGAGAGTCCCCACACGTCGGGGTCGATGCGCGCGTGCTCGTCACGCTCCTGCAGCAGGATCCAGCCGCGGCGGTCCACCAGGACGACGCCCGCGAAGCCGCGCGCGTCGTCCGGCGGCACGGGGGTGTGCTCGGCTGACCAGTCGCGCACCGTCGTCAGCGCCACCTCCGTGGAGCGGACGACGGGGAGGGACTCGATCGTGGCCGGGTCGACGAAGACGATCCGGCGGCCCTCGCGGCAGTCGACGTCACCGTTGCCGAGCTCGGTGGGCGCGACGAAGACGTGGTAGCGGAACCGGCCGTGCGTCGAGTCGACCTCCAGCTCGCCGAGGTCGGTCAGGTCGTCCGGCGCCACGCGGATGCCGGTCTCCTCCTCGAGCTCGCGCACGGCGCCCTCGCGCGCGGTCTCGCCCGGCTCGATCCCACCGCCGGGGAAGCACCACGCGTCGGGCCACACCGGAGCGTGCTCGTCGCGCTCCTGCATGAGGAACCAGCCACGCGGGTCGACGAGGGTCAGGCAGACGAAGTCGGTGCGGACATGATCGGCAGGAGGCACCGTGCGACCCTAGCCAGCGCTCACATCCGGACCCGGTAGCGACGCCCCCGCAGGGCCTCCTCGACCAGCCCCACCTCGCGGCGTACGGCGAGCAGGCGGGCGTCCTCGAGCTGGAAGGTCTGCACGGCCGCCTCGACCACCGCCTGGCTCGCGACGTCCCTGAGGTCGCCGCGGATCTCGCTCAGCCCGCGGCGCGTGGCCAGCTGCTGCGCCTCGACGTGCAGCACCGCGAACCTCGCCAGCACGACCACGTGCCGGCGCAGGCCGGAGAACCGGCGGTAGTCCGGAGGACAGAGGTCGAGCAGCCAGCTCGCCGCGGTGACCTCCCAGTCCGGCGCGTCGGGCGGACGCACCTGCCGCGGCCAGCCGGGCGGGGCGACGCCGGGGTATCCCTGCGGGGGCGTCGGGCGCGGCCGGGGCTGCGGGGTCGGGAACACGACCCCACTCTATCGAACACCTGTTCGATGCATGGCCTCAGTCCGGCGAGCGCTGCTCGGCGAACAGCTCCTCCAGGAAGGCCAGGTCGGGGTCGCGCAGCCCGGCGGCGTCGTGGCGCCACCAGACATCTGGATAGACGACGCGGCCGGTCATCCAGTCCTCGTAGGAGCCGAAGGTGACCACCTGGAAGGCCGCCTCGGGAGTGCGCCGCGACGCCGGCTCCAGCCCCAGCGTGCTCGCCCGGGTGAACCCGCGCGAGCCGTAGAACGCCGGGCTGCCCTCGAGGAAGAGCGCCGGGCGGCCCGTGCCGCGCGCGGCCTCGATCGCGGCCGCCACGAGCGTCGTGCCGATCCCCTCGCCCTGGCGGTCGGGGGCGGTGCTGAGCGGGCTCAGCACCGCCACGTCGACCAGCTCCCGGCGTGCGTCGAGCCAGCAGTGGCTGATCCCGACGTGACCGACGACCTGTGGGCCGTCGACCGCGACGACCTCGGCGAGGACGTGACCGAGGTCGCGGACGTCGGCCCACAGTGCCGCGACCTTGCCGCCCTCGCCCGGCGCGTCCGCGTCGAACGCCGCGCGGACGACGGCGTCGATGCCCGGCTCGTCGGACGGAGAGGCGGGACGGACCTCGACGGCTCAGCCCTCCAGGAAGGACCAGCGCACCTCGCGCCGGTCGTTGTCGACGTTGAGGTCCACCAGGCAGATGCTCTGCCAGGTGCCGAGCGCCAGCCTCCCGCCGAGGACCGGCACCGTGCAGTGGGGTGGCACGACGGCCGGCATCACGTGGGACCTCCCGTGCCCGGGCGACCCGTGGCGGTGCCGCCACCGGTCGTCGGCGGGCAGCAGGTCGGCGAGGGCGGCGAGCAGGTCGTCGTCCGAGCCGGCGCCGGTCTCGATGATCGCCAGCCCGGCCGTCGCGTGGGGCACGAAGACGTGCAGCAGCCCGTCGCCGCGATCGGCCACGAACGCCGCCGCGTCCTGCGTCAGGTCGAGCACGACCTCCTCGCCGCCGGTGCGGTACGTCCTCGTCTCGCTGTGCATGCGGCCACGCTAGCGCCGTCGCGGACGGCTCAGTCCTGCAGCGCCTGCTCGATGCGCTCGACCTTCGCGGTCAGCTGGCCGTCGTACCCGGGGCGGATGTCGGCCTTGAGCACCAGACCGACGCGCGGGGAGACCTCGGCGACGACGTCGACGGCGCGCTTGACCACGGCCATCACCTCGTCCCACTCCCCCTCGATGTTGGTGAACATCGCATTGGTCTCGTGCGGCAGGCCGGACTCGCGGACGACGCGCACGGCGGCGGCGACGGCCTCGGTGACCGACCCGCTGGGGTCCTGGGCGACGGGTGAGATCGAGAAGGCGACGAGCATGGCACCACGCTAGCGAGGTGGTCCGCGCTCAGGCGTTGGCGCCCTGCTCGGGCAGGCCGCCCTGCGGGTCCGGCGTGCCGCCCTGGCAGGTCACGCCGAACTCCGGGGCCGTGTGGCCGTCGCCGTACTCCTCGAGGAAAAGCGCCAGGCGCTCGTCGTCGGCGCCGTCGAGCTGGAGCTGCGCGCCCCACACGGTCACCACGACCTCGGACGGCAGTCCCTCGCGCGGCGACATGATGCCGTTGTCGGGGAGGTCGGCCGCGAGCCGCTCGACGTCGTCGCGCGACAGGTCCGGGTCGTGGGTGATCCACACGGTGCCGTGCTCGAGGTCGTGGACGGCGTTCTCCTCGCGCACCGGCTCGTCGTAGACGCCGCACGCCAGCCACACCGGGGCGTGGGGGCCACCAGCCGGTGGATCCTGGGCGTAGCGGACGTCGCCCGTCGTGTGGGAGCGGTCGGTGATCTCCCACGTCTCGACCAGGCTCAGGTCGAGCGCGCGCTGCGCCTGCTCGTCGCCGCGCAGCACCCGGTCGACCAGCGGCGCGACCAGCGCGGCGGCCAGGACCAGGACTGCGCCGACGCTCGCCAGGACGAGGGGCAGGCGGCTCGAGCGCTGCTCCTCGACGACCGTCGTCCCGGTCGCTGCAGGGTCGAGGGGCGTCCCGTCGTACGTCCCCTCCCCCAGCGCGTGGTCGATCGAGGGCTCGGCGTCGGTCACCGCGACAGGCTACCGGCGGCCTCCACGTCGCTCCCGTCGGCGAGTAGCGCGACACGTCCACACGCCGGGGGCGGGCGATCCGGAGGGGCCGGTCCGAACTCTCGCCCGGGTCATCTAGGGACGGTCTGGTAGGCGAACCGGCCCTCCGACCTACCGGAACGTCCCTAGATAGGGGTCTTCGAGACGGAGCGGACTGTCCTCAGGCCAGCGCCGCGCGCACGGCCGCGGCGCGCTCGTCGTACTCGTCCTGCGGGATGTTCGGCAGCATGTCGGCCCAGATCGGGAGGTTCGACCCGCGCAGCTGGAGGACGCCGCGCGGTCGCGCCATCACGTTCATGGAGAAGTGGCCGCTGCCGTTCTCCCACTTGGTGATGTGCACGTTGCCCACGCCGTCGAGCGCCTGCACGGCGGCGTAGGTGCGGGCGACCAGACGACCCAGCTCGGCGTGCCCGTCGTCGTCGAGGTCGTCGAGCAGGACGTGCTCGCGGGTCACGACGTTGGCCACGAACGGCAGGCTGGTCGCCCCTGGCCGGATCACGGCGAGCCGGTCACCGGTGTGCAGCACCTGCGGCTCGTGCTGCAGGGCCTGGCAGGTGCGGCAGGAGCCGGGGTCCTTGCCGCGGTCGGGCTCGGGGTCGGCGTACTCCGTCAGCGGACGTGCCCGCAGGCCTTCGCGCTCGAACGGGAACACGTCCCAGTCGGGCATGGCGCCCAGCGGGAGGGGGGGCGCGGGCGCCCCCCCCCCCCCCCCCCCGGGGCGGGGGGGGCCCCCCCCCGGGCCCCC
>JAYSEC010000051.1:0-6537 GCA_041914085.1 Nocardioides sp. | reverse complement strand
TCCCCCGTCGGCGGTGGGCCCCCCCGGCCGTGGCGCCCTACCGGCAACCGGCCCCTGCCGGGCTGGGCCCCCAGGGGGGGGGGCCCGTCGTCACCCACGGCCGCCTCCGCGCGGTCGAGGAAGTCCCTCACCGAGGTCAGCCCCGCAGCAGGTTCCGCAGGACGTACTGCATGATCCCGCCGTTGCGGTAGTAGTTCGCCTCGCCGGGGGTGTCGATGCGGACGGTGGCCTCGAACTCGCTGGCCTCGCCGTGCGCCTGGTCGGTGCCGGGCGCGGGCTCGACCTTGACCGTCACCGTGCGGGGCGTGGTGCCGTCGTTGAGCTCGGTGATGCCGGAGATGCTGATGATCTCGGCGCCGGTGAGACCCAGGTCGTCGGCGGTCTTGCCCTCGGGGAACTGCAGCGGGATGACGCCCATGCCGATGAGGTTCGAGCGGTGGATGCGCTCGTAGGACTCGGCGATGACGGCCTTCACGCCGAGCAGCGCGGTGCCCTTGGCGGCCCAGTCGCGCGAGGACCCGGAGCCGTACTCCTTGCCGGCCAGGACGACCAGCGGGGTGCCGGCGGCCTGGTAGTTCTGGCTCGCCTCGAAGACGCTGGTGACCTCGCCGTCCCTGGTGAAGTCCTTGGTCACGCCGCCCTCGGTGCCCGGCGCGATCTGGTTGCGCAGGCGGATGTTGGCGAAGGTGCCGCGGATCATCACCTCGTGGTTGCCACGGCGCGAGCCGTAGGAGTTGAAGTCGCGCTGCTCCACACCGTGCTCGGCGAGGTACGTGCCCGCCGGGCTGTCCTTCTTGATGGCGCCGGCCGGGCTGATGTGGTCGGTCGTGACCGAGTCACCGAGCTTGAGCAGGACGCGCGCGCCGACGATGTCGGTGACCGGCTCCGGCTCGTCGGGCATGCCGTCGAAGTAGGGAGGCTTGCGGACGTAGGTCGACTCCGGGTCCCACTCGAAGGTGTTGCCGGTCGGCGTCGGCAGCGACTGCCAGCGCTCGTCGCCCTTGAAGACGTCGGCGTAGGAGGAGCCGAACATGTCGGACGTGATCGCCTGGGCGATCGTCTCCTCGACCTCCTGCGGGCTCGGCCAGATGTCCTTGAGGAAGACGTCGTTGCCGTCGGTGTCCTGGCCCAGCGGGTCGTTGAACAGGTCGACGTCCATCGAGCCGGCCAGGGCGTAGGCCACGACCAGCGGCGGGGACGCGAGGTAGTTCATCTTCACGTCGGGGTTGATCCGGCCCTCGAAGTTGCGGTTGCCCGAGAGCACGGACACGACCGCGAGGTCGGCCTCGTTGACCGCGGCGGACACCTCGGGGATCAACGGGCCCGAGTTGCCGATGCAGGTCGTGCAGCCGTAGCCGACGAGGTTGAAGCCCAGCTTGTCGAGGTACGGCGTCAGGCCGGCGCGCTCGTAGTAGTCGGAGACCACCTTGGAGCCGGGCGCGAGCGACGTCTTGACCCACGGCTTGCGCGACAGGCCCTTGTCGACGGCGTTCTTGGCCAGCAGGGCGGCGCCGATCATGACCGACGGGTTGGAGGTGTTGGTGCACGAGGTGATCGCGGCGATCACGACGGCGCCGTGGTCGATCTCGAACTCCTGGCCGTCGAGGGAGACCGGCGTCGGCTTGCTGGCGCGACCCGCACCCTTCGGGGCGTCGGCGTGGACGGGCTTGCCGTTGCCGCCCTCGTGGCTGGGCGAGTCGGAGGCCGGGAAGGACTCCTCCACCGCCTCGTCGTAGCCGGTGGCCTCGGCCGCGTCGTCGGGGTCGTTGTCGCCCTCGTCGACGTAGTCGGACAGCGCGGCGCGGAAGGAGTCGCGGGCCGCGGAGACCTCGACGCGGTCCTGGGGCCGCTTCGGCCCGGCCAGGGACGGGACGACGGTCGACACGTCGAGCTCGAGGCGCTCGCTGAAGCGCGGCTCCGCGCTCGGGTCGTGCCAGAGGCCCTGCTCCTTGGCGTACGCCTCGACCAGCGCGAGCTGCTCCTCGGAGCGGCCGGTCATGCGGAGGTAGTCGACGGTCTGGTCGTCGATCGGGAACACCGCGATCGTGGAGCCGAACTCCGGGCTCATGTTGCCGATGGTGGCGCGGTTGGCCAGCGGCAGCGCGGAGACGCCCTCGCCGTAGAACTCGACGAACTTGCCGACCACCCCGTGCTCGCGGAGCATCTCGGTGATGGTCAGCACCAGGTCGGTCGCGGTGGAGCCCTCGGGCAGCTCACCCGACAGCTTGAAGCCGACGACGCGCGGGATGAGCATCGACACCGGCTGGCCGAGCATCGCGGCCTCCGCCTCGATGCCGCCGACGCCCCAGCCGACGACGCCGATGCCGTTGACCATGGTGGTGTGGGAGTCGGTGCCCACGCAGGTGTCGGGGTAGGCCACGCCGTCGCGGACCATGACCACGCGGGCCAGGTGCTCGATGTTGACCTGGTGGACGATGCCGGTGCCCGGGGGGACGACCTTGAAGTCGTCGAAGGCGCCCTGGCCCCAGCGCAGGAACTGGTAGCGCTCGCGGTTGCGCTCGTACTCGATCTCGACGTTGCGCTCGAAGGCGTCGGCGGAGCCGAAGACGTCGGCGATCACGGAGTGGTCGATGACCATCTCGGCCGGCGCGAGCGGGTTGATCTTGGTGGCGTCGCCGCCGAGCTCGGCCATCGCCTCGCGCATGGTGGCGAGGTCGACGACGCAGGGGACGCCGGTGAAGTCCTGCATGATCACGCGGGCGGGCGTGAACTGGATCTCCTGGTCGGGAGCCGCGCTCGCGTCCCAGCCGGCGATCGCCTTGATGTGGTCGGCCGTGATGTCGGCGCCGTCCTCGGTGCGGAGCAGGTTCTCCAGCAGCACCTTCAGCGAGAACGGCAGGCTCTCGACGTCGAGACCCTCACCCTTCACCGCGTCGAGGCGGTAGATCTCGTAGGACTGTCCGTCCACGTCCAGGGTGCCCTTGGCACCGAAGCTGTCCTGACTGGCCATCAGCCACATCTCCTCGGGAGTTCGCGGGTTCGCGTCCATCTTGCCGTCGCAGGTGAAGGGACGGGAAGGAAGGCGACCCTAAGTTGTCGGCGTCGGTCTATCTCGATGTCAAGATACATGAGGTCAAGCAATCCCTTCAACCGCGCCGCGCGCCGCCGGGCACACCACGCGACGCCCGCCTAGGGTGGACGCGTGCCCACGCTGCTGCACCTCAACGGCCCCTCCGGCGTCGGCAAGTCGACGCTGGCCCGTGCGTACGCCGCGGCCCGACCGGGCACGCTGGTCTGCGACATCGACGAGCTCCGGTCGTGGGTGGCGGGCTGGGACGTCGACTTCGTCGGCACCGGCAACGCCGTGCGCACCTCGGCGCTCGCGCTGATCACGGCCTACCTCGCCACCGGCCGCGACGTGGTGCTCCCCCAGCTCATCGTGACGCCGAGCGAGGCCGACCGGTTCGTGGCTGCCGCGACGCAGGCGGGGGCGACGTACGCCGGCGTGGTGCTCGACGTCGCACCTGAGGTCCTGCTCGACCGGCTGCACTCGCGCGGGGTCACTCCGGTGTCGGCCGTGGTCTCGCGGATCATCGAGGAGCGTGGCGGCGACGCGCTCGTCCTCCAGGGCCGGCAGCAGCTGCTCGACCTCGCCCCCGAGCGGGGCTGGACGGTCGTCGACACGGCCGACCGCGAGGCCGCGCTCTCCGCCCTCGCGTCGGTCGTGGGGGTCCTGACCGCTACGTGATGCCGGCCTTCTCGTCGAGCGCCTGCAACAGCTCGTGGGCGGCCAGCTCCACCGCCTTGTGGCGCCACTCGGCGGCCCGGTAGACGCACGCGATCAGCCCGGACCGGTGGACGCGCCGCAGGTCGCCGTAGACGAACGCGTAGCGCGCCTTGGTCTCGTCGTTGGCGCCCTCGGTGAGGCCGAGGTGCCACGCCGCGTACTCCGCCCAGGTGTGCTTCTCGAGGTAGGCGTTCTGCGCGTCCGCACCCGGCTGGACGTCACCCCAGTCGCTGTCGAGGACGTACTGGCGGGCGTCGATCAGCCGGCGGGCGTGCGCGACCGCATCGGGGTTGACGGCGTACCTGGCCATGGCGCCACCCTGCCGGGCTCAGCGCACGCGCGACAAGAGCGCGACGCACTCGATGTGGTGGGTCATCGGGAAGAGGTCGAAGGCGCGGATCGCGGTCAGGTCGTAGCCGTGCTCGGCGAAGATGGCGACGTCGCGGCCCAGCGCGGCGGGGTCGCAGGCGACGTACGCCACCGCGCGGGGACGCCGGTCGACGACCTGCTCCACGACGACCCGCTTCGCGCCCTCGCGGGGCGGGTCGAGGACGACGAGGTCGAACGGCTCGTCGAGGCCGGCGCGCAGCACCCGGTCGGTGGGCCCGCACTCGACGGCGGCGGGCTTCAGCGGGGCGAGGTTGGCGCGGGCGTGCCGGCACGCGGTTCGGTCGGCCTCCACCGCGACGATCCGCGCCCCGGTCGCCTCGCCGACGAAGCGCGCGAACAGGCCGACGCCGGCGTAGAGGTCGAGCGCCCGCTCGCCCGGCGCCGGCGTGAGGAGGTCCATGACGGCCTCGACGAGCACGCGCGGGGCCTCGGGGTGGACCTGCCAGAAGCCGTCGGCGGCGACCGAGAACTCGTGCGTGCGCCCGTGCGCGGTCACGTGGTGCTGCGCGCCCTCCCCGACCACGAGGTGGGGCTGCGCGCGCTCCTGGGCGTCGGCGGGGCGGGCTCCGTCGGCGGCGATCAAGCAGTCGTCGATCGGCACGAGGTCGTGGGAGCGGTGCGCCCGCATGGCCGGACGGCCGTCCGGGAGCGCGGCGTACCGCTGGCGGGTGCGCCACCGCAGGCCGTCGTCGGGACGTCCGTCGACCGGGACCGCCTCGACGGACAGGCCGCGCACCAGGTCGGAGTCGGGGTCGAGCCGGCCCAGCCGGACCAGCTGCTCGCGCACCACCGCGGTCTTGAGCTCGCGCTGGGCGGGTACGGCGACATGCTGGAGGTCGCAACCGCCGCACAGCCCCGGGCCGGCGTACGGGCACGGCGCGTCCACGCGGTCGGGCGACGGGATCACCACCGAGACGGCGTCGCCGCGCCAGAAGCGGTCGCCGTCGCTGCCTTCGGTGACCTCGACGACGACGCGCTCGCCGGGCAGCGTGTGGCGCACGAAGACGACGCGGGAGTCCGGTTCGGGGAGGCGGGCCACGCAGTGGCCGCCGTGGGCGACCGGGCCGACCTCCACCTCGAACCGCTCGCCCACGCGCGAGCGACCACGTGCCTTGCGGGGCCGGTTGGTGCGCGCCATCAGTCGTCGATCTGTCGGGAGGTGCGCGAGGCGACCCGGCCACGCCGCAGGTCGCCGGCGTGGACGCGGACCTCGTCGCGGGCCTCGCGCTCGCGCGCGATCTGGGACGAGCGCAGCTGGTAGGGCACCGAGATGACCATGACGCCGGGCGTGAACAGAAGCCGGCCCTTGAGCCGGAGCGCCGTCTGGTTGTGGAGGAGCTGCTCCCACCAGCGGCCGACGACGTACTCGGGGATGTAGACGGCGACCACGCCGCGCGGGCTGGCCCGGCGGATCTCCTGGGTGTACTCCACGATGGGCCGCACGACCTCGCGGTAGGGCGAGTGGAGGACCTTGAGCGGGATGTCGAGGTGCCGCTCGTCCCACTCCTCCAGGAGCCGGTTGGTGGCCTTGGGGTCGATGCTGACGTAGATCGCCTCGAGGACGTTGGGGCGGGTGGCCCGGGCGAAGGCGAGGGCACGCAGCGTCGGCTTGTGCAGCTTGGAGGCGAGCACGATCGCGTGGACACGGGTCGGCATGACCTTGTCCTGCTCGTCCGCGGCGAGCTCGAGCTCCACGCGCTCGTAGTGGCGGCCGATCGCCTGCATCACGAAGAAGAAGAAGCCCATCGCCAGGATCGTGATCCAGGCGCCGGCGAGGAACTTGGTGATGAGCACGATCACCAGCACGACGGCGGTCATGCCGAGGCCGAACGTGTTGATCGCCCGCGAGCGCATCATCCGGCGGCGCGCCGCGGGATCCTTCTCGGTCCGCAGGTGCCGCGACCAGTGCCGGATCATCCCGAGCTGGCTGAGGTTGAACGAGACGAAGACGCCGACGATGTAGAGCTGGATCAGCTTGGTCGTCTCGGCGTCGAAGACGATGATCAGCAGGATCGACATCGCGGCGAGGAACACGATGCCGTTGCTGTAGGCGAGCCGGTCGCCCCGCGAGCCGAGCGAGCGGGGGGCGAGGCCGTCCTGGGCGAGGATCGACCCGAGCACCGGGAACCCGTTGAACGCAGTGTTGGCCGCCAGGACGAGGATGATCCCGGTCACCGTGACCACGAAGTAGAAGCCCGGCGGGAAGTGGTCGAAGACCCCGTTGGCGATCTGGGAGATCACCGGGTGCTGCTGGTAGCCGTCCGGCAGCGCGCCACCGCCGGCGGCGCGCAGCCGGTCGAGGTGGTGCGGGTCGACGTAGCGGATGCTCATCTGCTTCGCGAGCACGATGACGCTCATCATCATCGAGATCGCGATCAGGCCGAGCATGAGCAGCGTGG
>JAYSEC010000050.1:0-17588 GCA_041914085.1 Nocardioides sp. | reverse complement strand
CGGCCCGCGCTGCTCCGCTGGGCGCGGATGGTGGCCGGCGACCCGCACACCGCCGAGGACCTCCTGCAGGCCTCGCTGGTGCGGGTGCTCCCCCACTGGGAGACGATCCGCGACGTGGCCGCGGCGGACGCCTACGTCCGCCGCACCATCACCCGGCAGCACGTCAGCTGGCAGCGCCAGCCGTGGCGGCGCGACGAGCGCCCCACCGACGCCCTGCCGGAGCGGGTCCGCCCCGACGCCGCCGCGCCGAAGGTCGAGGACGAGCTGTGGGGCCTCGTCCTCGACCTGCCGGCCCAGCAGCGGGCCGCGGTGGCGCTCAGGTTCTACGAGGGCCTGAGCGTCGCCGAGACCGCCGTCGTGCTCGGCTGCTCGCCCGGCACCATCAAGTCCAACACCAGTCGCGGGCTGGCCACGCTGCGCCGCCTCGCCGGCGCCACGGCGCTGGCCGGCTGACCGAGAGGAACCCATGAACGACACCGAGACCGCCACCGCCGCCTGGCTGCCCGCGGACTTCCGCCACCCGACCCGGGTCGAGGTCCCGTTCGGCCACCACCTGCGACCGATCAGCCCCGACGACACCGACCTCGACATGGTCGCGGTGATGGGCTCGCGCGAGCGCCTGTGGAGCATCTACGGAGAGGCCTGGGGCTGGCCACCGGCCGACATGTCGGCCGAGGCCGACCGGGCCGACCTCGCCCGCCACGCGGCGGAGATGGAGACCCACGAGTCCTTCAACTACGCCCTGTTCGACACCGACGAGACCGCCCTGCTCGGGTGCGTCTACATCGACCCGCCCGAGAAGCCGGGCGCGGACGCCGAGATCTCCTGGTGGGTCGTCGACGAGTGCGTCGGCACCGAGCTCGAGCAGGCGCTCGACGAGCTGGTGCCGCGCTGGATCGCCGAGGCGTGGCCGCTCGAGCGCCCGCGGTACGTCGGGCGCGACCTGTCCTGGGCGGAGTGGCTGGCCCTCCCGGACCTGCCTCGATGATCCGCGCCGGCATCCCCGCACCGCGGTCCGGCGAGGTCTCTGCACCTTCCCAGCACGTTCTCAGGGCATCCACAGGGTCGCGGCGCACGCTCGGAGACATGAGCGACCCCCAGACCCCCCAGCAGCCCGTCGGCCCGGCTCCCCAGCCCGGCCAGGATCCCTACCACCGCCACGCCACCACCCCGTGGTCCGGCGGCGGGTCCGGTGAGGGGTCCGGCGTGGGCGTCGCAGCCCAGGAGCGGCCGGCGCCGCACCGGCGACGCACGGGTCTGGCGGCGATGGTCGTCGCCACGTCGCTGCTCGTGGGCGGCGGCGCCGGGATCGGCGGGGCGGCCCTCTGGGACGCCACCCAGGACGACCCGGCAGCCACGGCGAGCACCCAGACCCCGTCCACCTCGACCGTCAGCCAGACGCAGCAGCCGGCCGCCGACGGCTCCGTGGAGTCGGTCGCCCAGAAGGTGCTGCCGAGCGTGGTGAAGATCGACGTCAGCGGCAACGAGGGGACCGCCTCCGGCTCCGGCATCGTGCTGACCGCCGACGGCACCATCCTGACCAACAACCACGTGGTCGAGATGGCCGAGGCCGGTGGCTCGCTGAAGGTGTCCTTCGACGACGGCACCAGCGCCGACGCCGAGATCCTCGGCACCGACCCGCTCACCGACACCGCCGTCATCAAGGCCGAGGGCGTCTCGGACCTGACGCCCGCCACGATCGGCAAGTCGGCCAACCTGGGCGTCGGGGAGGCCGTGGTGGCGATCGGCTCGCCGTTCGGGCTCGACGCGACCGTCACCAGCGGCATCGTCAGCGCGCTCGACCGCCCGGTCAACGTCGGCTCGGACGACCAGGGCAACTCCACGACGTACCCCGCCATCCAGACCGACGCGGCGATCAACCCCGGCAACTCCGGGGGCCCGCTCGTGGACATGACGGGCGCCGTCATCGGCATCAACTCCTCGATCCGCACGGCCGCCTCCCAGTCGCCGTACGGCTCGGGCGAGGCCGGCTCGATCGGCCTCGGCTTCGCCATCCCGATCGACGAGGTCATGCCGATCGTCGACCAGATGGCCAAGGGCGAGACCCCGACCCACGCCCGGCTCGGCATCCAGGTCGGCGACCCCCAGACCCCCGACGAGACCGGCGCCGTCGTGCGCGAGGTGACGCCCGGGTCGACCGCGGACAAGGCCGGGCTGGCTCCGGGCGACGTGATCAGCAAGGTCGACGACCAGCGCATCTCCGACGCGAACTCGCTGGTCGCCACGATCCGGTCCTACCGCCCCGGCGACACGGTGAGCGTGACGTGGACCAGCGACGGTGAGGAGCAGACCGCCCAGCTCGTGCTGGACAGTGACGCCACGAACGGCTGACCCGTTACCGGGCGACCGACATGATGGGGCCATCCGCCCCACCAGAGGAGTCACATGCAGCTCGAGCTCAGCCCCGCCGACGCCGAGTTCCGCGACCACCTGCGAGAGCTCTTCACCACCAAGGTCCCCCAGGAGATCCGGGACACCGTGCTCGAGGGCCGCCACCTGACGAAGGACCAGATCGTCGAGTCGCAGCGCATCCTCAACGCGGAGGGCCTCGCCGTGCCGCACTGGCCGGTCGAGTGGGGCGGGCAGGACTGGACCGAGCTGCAGCGACACCTCTGGCACGAGGAGATGCAGCGCGCGGGCGTGCCGGTCCCGCTGGCGTTCAACGCCTCGATGATCGGGCCCGTCATCGCGCACTTCGGCACCCAGGAGCAGAAGGAGCGGTTCCTCCCGCCCACGGCGAACCTCGACATCTGGTGGTCGCAGGGCTTCTCCGAGCCCGACGCCGGCTCCGACCTGGCGAGCCTGCGGACGAGCGCGGTCCGCGACGGCGACGACTGGGTCGTCAACGGGCAGAAGACCTGGACGACCCTCGGACAGCACGGCGACTGGATCTTCACCCTCGTGCGCACCGACCCCGAGGTGAAGAAGCAGGCCGGCATCTCGATGCTGCTCATCGACATGACGACCCCGGGGGTCGAGGTCCGGCCCATCGAGCTCATCGACGGCGGCCACGAGGTCAACGAGGTGTGGTTCTCCGACGTCCGGGTGCCGGGCGACCTGATGGTCGGCGAGCTCAACGGCGGCTGGACGATCGCCAAGTTCCTCCTCGGCAACGAGCGGGTCGGCGTGGCGCCGGTCGGCGCCACCAAGCGGGCGCTGTCGGCGCTCAAGGCCAACGTCGGCGACCTGCTCGACGACCCGCTGGTGCGCGCCCGCATCGCCGAGCTGGAGACCGACCTGCTCGCCCTCGAGCTCACCGCGCTGCGCGTGGTCGCCCACTCCGCCGACGGCGCGCCCCACCCGGCGTCCTCGGTGCTCAAGCTCCGCGGCACCGAGCTCCAGCAGGCGGTCAGCGAGCTCGCCCTCGACCTCGCCGGGCCGGCGTCGCTGGCCGCCCGGGCCGACGACGACTCACCCCAGGCCGGCTGGGCGCGACGCGCCGCGCCCACCTACCTCAACCTCCGCAAGGCGTCGATCTACGGCGGGTCCAACGAGATCCAGCGCCAGATCATCAGCCGCACGATCCTGGGCCTCTGAGCCCGACCCCCTGAGGAGCCGACCATGGACTTCACCTACGACGACGAGCAGCAGGCCCTCCGCGAGGCCGTCCGCGGCCTCCTCGCGACGACGTACGCCGACCACGAGGCGCGGCGCCGCACCGTGGCCGCCGACCCGGGCTTCGACGAGGCGCTGTGGGGCCGGCTGGCCGAGATGGGGGTGCTGGGCCTGCCCTTCAGCGAGGACGACGGCGGGGTGGGGGCCGGGCCCGTCGAGATCGGCATCGTGTGCCAGGAGCTCGGCCGCGTGCTCGCGCCCGAGCCCTACCTCTCCAGCGTCGTGCACGCCGGCGGGCTGGTCGCCGCGATCGGCACCCCTGAGCAGAGGGCCGACCTGCTCGGCCGGCTGAGCGCCGGGGAGATCGTGCTCGCCGCGGCCGACACCTCCCCCGGGGCGCGCTGGTCCTCGGGGACGGACGGCGTCCGCGCCTCCTTGGCGGGCGGCTCCTGGACCCTCGACGGGGTCGCCGACCCGGTCGTCGGCGGTGCCCGTGCCGACCACCTCGTGGTGACGGCGGCCCTGCCCGACGGCGGCACCGGGGCCTTCCTCGTCGCCGGCGACGACGTGGACCGCACCGGCTACGTCGCCGCCGACCTCACCCGCGCGGCCACCGTCCGCCTCACCGGCACCGCGGCGACCCCGCTCGGCGAGCCCGGCCGCGACCTGGGCGCGAGCATCGCGACGATCAGCGACCTCACCCGGATCATGGGCGCCAACCAGGCGCTCGGCGTGATGCAGAGCCAGGTCCGTGCGACAACGGCGTACCTCAAGAGCCGCAAGCAGTTCGGCGTCACCCTCAACACCTTCCAGGCGCTCACCTTCCGGGCCGCGGACATGTACGTCTCCCTCGAGATGGCGCAGAGCATGGTCGACTGGGCGACGATGACCATCGCCGGCGGCGACCCGGCGGCGGTGGCCGACGCCGCCGACCGTGTCGGCCTGGTGATCAGCCGGACGGGCCGCCACGTCGGCCAGGAGGCGATCCAGCTGCACGGCGGCATCGGCATGACGGCCGAGTACGCCGTCGGGGTGGGCACGGCGCACCTCGAGGTGCTCGAGCAGTGGCTCGGCAACGGCGGCCACCACCTCACGCGGCTGGCGTCGCGCGTCGACGAGCACGACCTCGTCGACGCGCTCGCGTGAGGCGGCGCTGATGGACCTGTCGCTCAGCGAGGAGCAGGGGGCCTTCCGCACGCTGGCGCGGGACTTCCTCGAGCGCGAGGCGGTCCCCCACCGCATGCAGTGGGACCACGACGAGGCGGTCGACCTCGCCATCGTGCCCCGGATGGCCGACCTCGGCTTCTTCGGGCTCACCATCCCGGAGGAGTACGGCGGCGTGGGCGGCGACTACGTGACCTACTCCCTCGCCATGGAGGAGCTCGGCCGCGCCGACTCGGCGTTGCGCGGCATCGTCTCGGTCAGCAGCGGGCTGGTGGGCAAGTCGATCCTCGCCCACGGCACGGAGGAGCAGAAGCAGGAGTGGCTGCCACAGCTCGCCGGCGCGACGAAGCTCGGCTGCTTCGGCCTCACCGAGCCCGGCACGGGTTCCGACGCCGGCAACCTCACCTCCCGCGCCACCCGCGACGGCTCCGACTGGGTGATCGACGGGCAGAAGCTGTTCATCACCAACGGCACCTGGGCCGACGTCGCGCTCGTCTTCGCCCGCACCAGCGACGACGGCCCGCGCGGCGTCACGGCGTTCCTGGTCCCCACCGACACGCCCGGCTTCGAGGCGCGCGAGGTCCGGGGCAAGCTGGGGCTGCGCGGCCAGGCGACCGCCGAGCTGTTCCTCCACGACGTCCGCGTCCCCGACGGCGCGCGGCTCGGCGAGGTCGGGCAGGGCTTCAGGATCGCCATGGGCACCCTCGACAAGGGGCGTCTCGCGGTCGCGTCGGGGTGCGTCGGCATCGTCCAGGGCTGCCTCGAGGCGTCGGTGGCGTACGCGACCGAGCGCACGCAGTTCGGCCGCCCGATCGCGTCCTTCCAGCTCGTGCAGGACCTCATCGCCGACATGTCCGTCGACGCCGACGCCGCCCGCCTGCTCGCCTGGCGGTGCGCGGACCTGATCGACCGCGGCGAGCCCCACGGCGTGGCCGCCTCCAAGGCCAAGCTGTTCGCCTCCGAGGCCGCGGTCCGCGCGGCCAACAACGCCGTCCAGGTCCACGGCGGTGCCGGGTACGTCGACGACTTCCCGGTCGCGAAGTACCTCCGCGACGCCCGCGTGATGACACTCTACGAAGGCACCTCCCAGATCCAGAAGCTCATCATCGGTCGCGACGAGACCGGCGTCAGCGCCTTCACCTGAGGCTCGGCAGCCGTCTGGTGGCGGATCGGATCCCTCGGCCGGGGTACCGAGGCGCATGGAGTTCACCGAGATCCACGGAGACCTGGGCGCGCCGGTGCAGGACGTGGCCCAGGAGGCGGTCGACGCCACCGCCACGCGCTACGCCCGCACGCCCGACATCGACGTGCTCCAGACCCTGCGCGAGCAGCTGCACGGCCGGGGGCTGGCAGCCGTGTCCGACACCGAGCTCGAGGAGGTCGCGGCGAGCATCCGCGCGGGGCACGCCGTGCAGCTCGGCCGGCACGACGGCTCGGTCGGCTGACTCCAGGCTCGCCGCCGGCTAGCCCAGCTTCTTCTGGAAGTCCCCCAGCCGCGCGACGGGCCGGAAGCCCATCGCCTCGTTCACCCCGACCATGTGGTGGTTGACCTCGGCGTTGTAGGTCGTCACGCGGGCGATGTCGGGGCGCTCGGCCTGGAGCAGCCGGAGGTTCGCGACCTTGACCGCGACGCCCAGCCGGTGGCCGCGGTGCGCGGGGTGGACGAGCGTCCCCCACTGGTAGGCACGGCCGGGCTCGTGGATCGTCGTGGCGAGGTCGGAGTAGGCGACCAGGTCGCCGTCGGCGGACAGCGCGACGGTGTTGTACTTCGTGCGACCCTGTCGCTCGAGCATCGCCTCCTGCTCGCGGACCGCGTCGGCGCTGGCCGCCTCCTGCTCGACCTCCAGGTCGCCGGTCGGCGCCTCCGTGACGAGCGTCGAGGTGAGCCGCGCCCAGCCGTCGAGGAGGTCGTCGGGCACCGGCCCGGTCCACGACCGCAGGGTGTACGCCCCGTGGGCGCGGGCGGCGTCGTCGGCGAGCCCGGCGAGCACCCGGTCCTCGACGGGGAGCGCCAGCTCGCGCTGCACCTCCGACAGCGCGAGCTCGAAGCCGACCGCCCGGGCGAACTCCGGCCCGGAGGCGCCGGTGCCGGCCGAGCCGGCGTCGTGGGGCCAGGACGCCAGCGCGGTCATCACCCGACGCCCGCGGGCCGCGGCCTCGGACTCCAGCCGCGCGAGGAGCGCCGAGCCCACCCCGCGTCGCCGCGCCGACGGCAGGACGTGGACGTCGAGCTCGGCCAGCTCCAGGTTGTCGAGGAGGGGCGTGCGCAGCCAGCCCGCCCCCACCGTCTCGCCGTCGAGGACGGCCGACCAGCCGAGGCTGCGGGCGCGCGAGCCGGTGTCCTGCAGCATCGCGCGCACCTCCTCGAGCTGCCACGGCGTCGCCACCTCGCCGAGCTCGTGGCGGGCGGAGACGAGGTAGACGTGGTGCCAGGCGGCGAGCGCCGCGTCGTCGGCGGGGTCGAGCGGCGAGATCTCCGGCGTCATCGCGCGCGGCTCACCCGGCCCTCGTCCCACACGGGACCGTCGGACTCGTAGACCTCGCCGTCGGCGCCGTAGACCAGGAACCGGTCGAACCCTCGGGCGAACCACCGGTCGTGGGTCACCGCGAGCACCGTGCCCTCGAAGGCCTCGAGCCCGGCCTCGAGCGCCTCGGCGGACTGCACGTCGAGGTTGTCGGTCGGCTCGTCGAGCAGCAGCAGCGTGGCGCCGGAGAGCTCGAGCAGCAGGATCTGGAAGCGCGCCTGCTGGCCGCCGCTGAGCGACTCGAACGTCTGCTCCCCCGCGTGCGCGAGCTCGTAGCGGTCGAGCACGCGGCTCGCCGCCTCGCGGCCCATGCCGGCGCGCCCGTCGGGTCGGCCGTCGCCGCGGTGCAGGATCTCCAGCAGGGTGCGCCCCACCAGCTCCGGGTGCTCGTGCGTCTGCACGAACCACCCCGGCCGCACACGGGCGCCGAGCTTGGCGTTGCCGGTGTGCGGCACCGGCGCCGGCGGGTCGCCCACCGGACGGTGCTCGATGTCGGGGTCGCTGCCACCCGCGGCGAGGAGCCGCAGGAAGTGGGACTTGCCGGACCCGTTCGAGCCCAGCACGGCCACCCGCTCGCCGTACCAGACCTCGAGGTCGAAGGGCTTCATCAGGTTGGTCAGCTCGAGGTCGGTGCAGACCACGGCGCGCTTGCCGGTGCGACCACCCTTGAGCCGCATCGTCACCTGCTGCTCGCGCGGCTGCTCGGTCGGGGGCCCGGCGTCCTCGAACTTCTTCAGCCGCGTCTGGGCGGCGCGGTACTGCGAGGACATGCCGTCGTTGTACTCGGACTTGATCTTGAGCCGGAGGACGAGCGCCTTGATCTTGGCGTGCTCCTCGTCCCAGCGCCGGCGCATCTCCTCGAGCCGCTCGAAGCGGTCGCTGCGCGCCTCGTGGTAGCTGGCGAACCCCCCGGGGTGGGTCCACACCAGGTTGCCCGCACTGCCGAGCTCGACGGTGACGATCCGGGTCGCGGTGTTGTTCAGCAGCTCGCGGTCGTGGCTGATGAACAAGATGGTCTTGGGCGACTCGCGGATGCGGTCCTCGAGCCAGATCTTGCCGGGGACGTCGAGGTAGTTGTCGGGCTCGTCGAGCAGCAGCACCTGGTCGGGCCCGCGGAGCAGGTACTCCAGGACCAGCCGCTTCTGCTCACCGCCCGACAGGGTGCTCAGCAGGCGGTGCCGCGCCCGGTCGAAGGGCAAGCCCATCGCCGCGGTGGTGCACACGTCCCACGTGACCTCGACGTCGTACCCGCCGGCGTCGGCGTACTCCCCGAGCGCGGTGGCGTACGCCATCTGGCTGGCCTCGTCGTCGGTGTCCATCAGCGCCAGCTCGGCGGCGTCGACCGCCTCGGCCGCGGCGCGCACCCGCGGAGGTGCGACGCTGAGCAGCAGGTCGTGGACCGTCTCGTCGCCACCCCCGTGGCCGACGAACTGGCGCATCACGCCGAGGCCGCCGGAGCGGGTGACGACGCCGGCGTGGGGCGTGAGGTCGCCGGTGACGATGCGCAGGAGCGTGGTCTTGCCGGCGCCGTTGGCACCGACGAGGGCGACCTTCTGGCCGTCGCCGACGCGGAAGCTCACGTCGTCGAGCAGCACCCGTCCGTCGGGAAGCTCGTACCTGACCCCGGCAACGTCCACGTGTCCCACGCGGAGGATTCTCGCAAGCCGCCCCGTCCCGCGTCGCGTGGTTATCGCCGACGCAGCCGCCGCACAACGGTCTAGACCGGGGTTATGGTGCTGGTCATGGCTGACACCACCTCGACCGAGCAGAGCACCGTCCCCCGGTGGCGCATCATCGGACCGGGCCTCGTGGTCGCGGCGACCGGCGTCGGCGCGGCCGACCTGGTGGCCACCCTCATCGCGGGACAGAAGTTCGGCTACACGCTGCTGTGGTGCGTGGTCGTGGGCTGCGTGATGAAGATCGTGCTGGTCGAGGGGGCCGGCCGCTACTCGCTGGCCACCGGGCGGACCATCTTCGAGGGCTGGCGCAGCCTGGGTGCGTGGACGACCTGGTACTTCGGGCCCTACATCGTGATCTGGGGGTTCGTCTACGGCGCCGCCGCGATGGCCGGCACCGGTCTCGCCCTCCAGGGGCTGCTCGGCGGGCTCTCGACGACCTGGTGGGGCATCCTCTCCGGCCTGCTCGGTCTCGTGCTCGTGTGGACCGGTCGCTACAGCGTGTTCGAGAAGGTCCTCGCCGCGCTCGTCGGCGTCATGTTCGTGACGATGGTCGGGGCGGCGCTGCTGACGCTGCCCAACCTCGGTGAGCTGCTCACCGGCCTCGCGCCGCGGATCCCCGACGACGGCCTGGTCAACACCCTCGCCCTCGCCGGGGGTGTGGGCGGCACGATCACGCTGGCCGCCTACGGCTACTGGCTGCGCGAGAAGGGCTGGAGCACCCCGCGCTACATGCGGGTCATGCGGATCGACAACACCGTGGCCTACGTCGTCACGGGCATCTTCGTGCTCGCCACCCTCGTCGTCGGCGCCGAGCTGCTGTACTCCACCAGCGTCGCGATCGAGTCCGGCGACGCCGGTCTGCTCGACCTCGGCGTCGTGCTGCAGGACCGGTACGGCGACTGGGCGGGCAAGCTGTTCCTGCTCGGCTTCTGGGCGGCCGCGATGTCCTCGCTGGTCGGCGTCTGGAACGGCGTCAGCCTGATGTTCGCCGACTTCGTGACCCACGTGACGAACGGCCCCGCGGAGGACGCCCGCGCGGGCGGGAAGTGGTACCGCGCCTACATCCTGTGGCTGACCTTCCCGCCGATGACGATGATGTTCCTCGGCAAGCCGGTCTGGCTGATCCTGGCCTACGGCGTGCTCGGCGCCTTCTTCATGCCGTTCCTCGCGGTGACGCTGATCTGGCTGCTCAACACCGACCGCACGCCCGCGGAGTGGCGCAACAAGCTGCACTCCAACGTGCTGATGGTGCTGTGCGCCCTGGCCTTCCTCGCGCTGTGCGTCAACGAGGTGCGCAAGGCGATCGACGGCGCCTGAGCCTCACGCCCCGGTGGCGTGCCGGACCCACACGTTGGGCTCGACGTAGACCGCGACGCCGTGCTCGACGTCGCACATCACCGGCGCCAGCGCGCCCGGCACCTCGACAGGACCGGTCGTGTCGAACGGCAGACCCGTCCACTCGCGCCACTCCTCGACCGTGCCCGGGATGACCATCGAGCGCGGGGCGACCCGGTCGATGACACCGCCGGCACGCACGTGCACGCGCAGCCACGGGTCGACCGGCAGTCCGTCGTCGCGGGTGCGGAAGGCGTACGACGACATCGGCTCGTGGACGTCCGTCTTGCCGTTGGGCCGCACCGGCGCCAGCAGCTCGCGATGGCCGAGCCGCCCGGCGTTGTCGCGCAGCGCCGCCAGCATGACGCCCGACAGGCCGGTGCCCTGCAGCGCGGGCTCGACGGCGATCTCCGCCGCCGTGACGGCGTCGGGCTCCTCGCCCCAGATCCGGGTGAGCAGCGCGTTGCGCAGGGCGAAGTCCCAGCCGTTGTCGGGCAGGTCGCCGTCGGGGAGCCGGAACGGCGCGCTGAACGCCTTGGCGACGATCCGTCCGGTGCCGTCGAGGGCGACCAGGACGTAGTCGAGGAAGTACTCCTCGAGGCAGGCGTAGTAGGAGTTCCCGATCGGGTCGTGCTTCATGAACTCCGGCCACGAGGTCTCCATGTCCCAGAAGACGTCCATCAGGTCCGGGCGCTGCGCGAGCGGGAGGATCTCGAGGTCCATGGGCTCATTGTCGTGGTGGCAGCAAGGCATTTGGGCGCCGCGCGTCACCGCCCCCGGCCTGCGGCCGGGGGCGGCGACGGTGGGTGGTGGTGCGGGTCAGCTGCCGGAGACGATCCCGGGCAGCGCGGCGTCGAACAGCTCGACGACCGTCTCGGCCGGCAGCACCATGCTGCGCGGCCTGGCGGCCGCCGCCAGGTCGGCCCCCCAGTCCGCGGCGCGCTCGCGCTGCAGCGGCGTGCCGTGGTGGCCGGGGCTGGCGAACTGGCAGTCGCCCACGGTGTAGAAGCTGAGGAGCGCGTCGGCGACCCGCTTGCGGTTCAGCGCGAGCCCCTTCTTGTGCGTCGCGTAGTACGACGCCATCGCGTCGGCCATCAGCTCGGTGCGGCGCGTGGCCTCGGCCGGGTCGGTGGGCCCGCTGTCGAAGGTCCCGAGCTCGTACTGGACGTGGTGGGCGAACTCGTGCGCCATGATCACCCGCGGCCCGACGTCGCCCAGCCCGATGGCGTCGTAGGCCTCGAGGATGCCGTCGCCGAAGACGAGCTTGTCGGGCAGGGCGGCGATGACCGGGTCGCTCTCCCCCTCACCGCTGAACGCGTAGGCGTTGAGGGTCCAGAGCGGGTTGGCGTAGAAGTCGCCCTGCGCCTGCATGAACGCCGCCACCGTCTCGGCCTCCGCGGTGATCTCGGCGGGCGTCATCGGATCGAGCTCCCCGGTCTGGACCATCAGGGTCAGCGTCGCGGCGATGCGGTCCGCGTCGAGCAGGCCGTCGGGATGCATGGCCATCAGCTGGATGTCGTCGGACTCGATGTCCCAGAACCGCTGGAGGTCCCGGTAGGTGTTGGTGAGCTGCCGGGCGTGCGAGTCGAGCGCGAAGTCGGGGTCGTCGGGACTGCCGAAGAACAGCGCCTCGTAGGTCGGCATCGAGAACAGCACGTCCTGGTGGGCGACCAGGAAGGCGAACTGCTCGTCGGTCATCTCGGCGAACAGGCCGTCGATGTAGTCGTCGAGCAGGGTGGTGGTGCACTCGCTGGGGTCCACGGCGTCGCGGAGCGCGGCCCGGGCAGGGACCTCGACCAGCTCGTGCTGCACGTGGGTGCGTGCGGTGCTCGGGGCGACCGTCGCGGTGGCGACGGGGGCGAGGACTCCGAGCGGGAGAAGGGCCGCGGCGCCGAGCGCCACGGACCACCGAAGATGTCTGCTCACAGGGATCTCCTAGTGGGTGATTGCCGAACGGCTCGTCCGGTGGGGACGACCTCCCAACGTAGGTCGCCAGGCGGCCCTTGGCGAGACCTTCCTCACCCTCAGGCAGGTCTTCGGCTCAGAGCCGTTCGGCGACCCGCCGCGCCGCCACCTGCAGGACCTCCCAGGCAGTCGCGAAGGGCGGCGCGTAGGAGAGGTCCATCCACGCCAGGTCGTCGACCGTCCCCCCGGCCCACAGCACCGCGGCGGCGGTGTCGATCCGCTTGCCGGCCCCGCGCCCACCGACCACCTGCACCCCGAGGAGGCGCCGGGTGGTGCGGTCGGCCATGACCCAGATGGCGATCGGCTCGGCCTCGGGCATGTACCCGCTCGCGGTCGTGCCCTCGGTGAGCAGCGCGACCGGGTCGTGCCCGGCCGCCTCCGCGTCGGCACGCGAGAGGCCCGTGCGGGCGACCTCGAGGTGGACCTCGCCCACCGCGAAGCGCGTGATGGCGGTGTCGACCATGCCGTCGAAGGCGAGCGCCCCGCCCGCCAAGGTGTCGCCGAGCGCGCGACCGTGCTTGGTGGCGTACGTCCCGAGCGGGCGGTGGACCCACTGGTCGTCGAGGCGACGGCGGACCTCGCAGCAGTCACCGGCCGCCCACACGTGCTCGGTCACGCGCCCGTGCGGGTCCGGGCGCAACGCGCCGTTGTCGGCCATCGGCAGGCCCGCGCCGGCGAGGAGCTCCGTGGCGGGGCGGGTCCCGATCGCGACCACGACCAGGTCGGCCGCACGGCTCCCCCCGTCCCAGTGCACGCCGGTGACGGTGTCGCCGTCGAGGTCGAGTCCGGTGACCTCCGAGCCCAGCACCAGCTCGGCACCGGCCTCGACGATGGCGGCGTTGACCCGTTCGGACATCTCGTCCTCGAGCATCGACATCCCCCGCCCCCGGGTGATGACCGTGACGCCGAGGCCGCGTCGCAGCGCGGTCTCGGCGACCTCGACGCCGATGTAGCCGCCTCCCACGACCACCACGTGCGCGTCGTCGCCGGCGGCCGCGAACCGCTCGATCCAGGCGGCGCCGTCGTCGAGGGTCTTCACCACCCCGACCCGGTCGTGCAGCGACCCGTCGTCGCGTCGGGCCCAGTCGGGCACCACGGCAGGGGCACCGGTCGCCACGACGAGCTCGTCGAAGCCGACGACCTCGCCGGCGCGCGTGGTCACGGTGCGCCCGTGCAGGTCGGCGGCGACCACCTCCACGCCGAGGCGCAGGTCGATCCCGGCCGCGCGGTGCTCCTCGGCGGTGCGCGCCACCAGGTCGTCCCCACTGGCCACCTCGCCGGCCATCCAGTACGGGATCCCGCACGCGCTGTACGACGTGTGGCTGCCCCGGTCGAGGACCGTGATCGCGAGCTCGCGGCCGGTGCGGCGCGCCGTGCGGAGCGCCTGGTGCGCGGCGGACATCCCCGCGGCGTCCGCGCCGACGACCACGACCCGCGTCGGACCCACCGAGGCGCTCACTCCTCGGTCTGCTTCGCCCAGAGGTTGATGCCGGACTCGACGGCGTAGCGGTCGATGTCGGCCAGCTCGTCGTCGGTCAGCGGCGCGAACGCGAGGGCGTCGAGGTTGGTGTCGAGCTGCTCGACGCTGGAGGCACCGATGACCGCGCTGGTGACCCGGGCGTCGCGGAGCACCCACTGGAGGGCGAGCTGGGCCAGCTCCTGCCCCCGGTCCGCGGCGATCGCGTGAAGGCCCCGGACCCGGTCGAGGACCTCCTCGTTGAGCCCGGTCAGCGTCGAGTCGTCGCGGGCCGCGCGCGAGTCGGCCGGCACGCCGTCGAGGTACCGGTCGGTGAGCAGGCCCTGCGCGAGGGCCGAGAAGACGATGCACCCCATCCCCTGCTGCTCCAGCTCGTCGAGCAGGCCGCCCTCGATCCAGCGGTTGAGCATGTTGTAGGACGGCTGGTGGATCAGCAGCGGCGTCCCCAGGTCGCGGGCGATCCCGGCCGCCTCGCGCGTCTTCGCCGCCGAGTAGGACGAGATGCCGGCGTAGAGCGCGCGCCCGGAGCGCACTGCGGTGTCCAGCGCCATCATCGTCTCCTCGACCGGGGTCTCGGGGTCGAAGCGGTGGCTGTAGAAGATGTCGACGTAGTCGAGCCCGAGCCGCGCCAGCGACTGGTCGAGGGAGGCCAGGACGTACTTCCGCGAGCCGCCGCCCTGACCGTACGGGCCGGGCCACATGTCCCAGCCCGCCTTCGTCGAGATCACGAGCTCGTCCCGGTAGGGCTTGAAGTCGTCCCTGAGGTAGCGGCCGAAGTTCTCCTCGGCGCGGCCGTAGGGCGGGCCGTAGTTGTTGGCCAGGTCGAAGTGGGTGACGCCGCGGTCGAACGCGCGCCGCAGGATCGCGCGCTGCGTCTCCTCCGGACGGTCGGTGCCGAAGTTCTGCCAGAGGCCGAGCGACAGGGCCGGCAGCTTCAGTCCGCTCCTGCCGGTGAAGCGGTAGGGCGTGCCGGTCGCGTCGTCGTACCTGTCGGAGGCTGCGTCGTAGGCCATGGGTCCATCCTGCCGCCTGGACCGGCCGGGTGGCGGCGTCCGGGGGTCACCCCGAGGCGGACCCGGGTGACGGCCGGGGAGAATCCCGATGGCGCCGACCGCGCCGAGCGGGTGGACTTGGACCATGACGACCTCGTTCCGGACCCGGGCACTCCGGGTCGCGGTCACCTCGAGCCGCCGCATCCCGGCGCGGGTCCGGTACCCGCTCCAGCGAGACGGCGTCGACCCGGTCGCCCGGCTCGAGGACAGCCGGGTCCGCGGCGACGTGGTGCCCCTGGTCCGGCTGCTCGGTGTCCGCGTCTGGCTCGTGACCGGGTACGACGTCGCCCGCGCGGTGCTCGCCGACTCCGACTCCTTCGCCAACGACGTCCGCGGTCTGATCGGCCGGCAGGACCGCGCCCCTGCGGAGCGGATCGGCGGCCTGGGGATGACCGACCAGCCGGACCACGGGCGGCTGCGGTCGGTGCTGACGCCGTACTTCACGCGGCGCCGGCTGGCCGACCTGCAGGCCGACATCGACCGCGTGGTCGAGACGGCCCTCGACGACATGGCGGCGCACGGCCCGGAGGTCGACCTGGTCCGCCGGTTCGGGTTCGCCGTGCCGTTCGGGGTGATCTGCGACCTGCTCGGCATGCCCGAGGTGGACCGCGACGAGTTCCGCCGCCGCGGCGCCGCCCGCTTCGACCTCCGCGACGCGGGCGCGGGCATCTTCGACACCGCAGCCGGCACCCGGCAGTACCTCATCGACCTGGTCGCCGCCGAGCGCCGCGCGCCGCACCTGCCCGAGGGCCTGGTCTCGCGGATGGTCGCCGACCACGGCCACGGGTTCGACGACGTCGAGCTCGGTGGGCTCGCCGACGGCGTCTTCCTCGGCGGCTACGAGACCAGCGCGAGCATGCTCTCGCTCGGCACCTACGTGCTCCTGCAGTCCCCCGACGCGTGGGCGACGCTGCGCCGCGGCGAGCCCGGCGAGGTGGACCGGGTCGTGGAGGAGCTGCTGCGCTTCGTCTGCCCGGTGCAGGTCGCCTTCCCCCGCGTCGCCCGGCACGAGGTCACCGTCGGCGACCGCGTGCTCCGCAAGGGCGACATCGTGCTCGTCTCGCTCACCGGCGCCGGCCGCGACCCGGCGCGCCACGCCGACCCGGCGCGCTTCGACCCGACCTCGGCGGCCCCCGGCACCCTCGCCTTCGGCCACGGCCTGCACCGCTGCGTCGGCGCCGAGCTGGCCCGGATGGAGCTGCGCACCGCGCTCGTCGCCCTCGCCCGCCGGTTCCCCGACCTCGCCCTCGCCTGCGACCCGGCCGACCTTCGCTTCACCGAGCTCGCCATCGTGCACGGCGTGGAGCGCCTGCCCGTCCGCCTCGGCTGACGACCAGCGCCTGCGTACCGTGGAACGGGTGGCAGGCCGGATCCGCGTCCTCGCGGGATGTCTCGTGGCCGCGGCGGCGGTCGCGGCCACCGCCGCCTGCGCCGCCGACGAGCCGCGCCGGGGCGCGCCCGGAGAGCGTCGTACGACGTCGGCGCCCGCGCAGCCGAGCTCCTCGCCCACCACGGACCCCGCTCCCAGCGCGTCGTCCGCCCCCGAGCCTGTCCCCGAGCCCGAGCGGCCGGAGCCGCGGCGGTCCTTCGTCTCGGTCCCGGCGATCGGCCTGCGCGACTTCCCGGTCGTCCGCTATCCCGGGTCCCCCGACGACGCCCCCGGCACCGACATCCAGGACGCCGGCGAGATGGCGTCACCGCGCGGCGCCCGGGGCGGCACCGGACCCGGCGAGGTCGGCAACTACATCGTCACCGGCCACCGCCTGACCGGTCCCGCTCCCCTGCGGTACTCGCCGTCGCTGCGCCGTGGCGACCGGATCCTGGTCCGCACCGGGGACACCGTCTTCGTCTACGAGGTGCGCCGCACCCGCTGGACGTCGTTCCGCGAGCCCGCCTCCCTGCGCGCCCAGCGGGCCGAGGTGCCCGGCCGCCCGGGCCAGGAGGCGACGCGGCCGATGATCACACTCTCGACCTGCGCCACGATCGAGGACCACGCCGCCGGCAACTACTGGGCCGACGAGTTCGACAACCCCGAGCACCGCATCGACAAGATCGGCGTCCTGGTCGCCACCCGTCCGGCCTGAAATCCGTTGCCCCGCCGCCCGGGAGCGGCTGGAATGCTCGCCATGTCCGACCTGGAGCAGCGCTGGCGCGACCCCACCTTCCTGGCTGCCGCGCGCGCCTGGATCCACGAGCAGCTCGACGACACCCTCCCCGGACCGGTGCTGCAGATCGAGCAGACGCACGTCACCGACTGGTCGACGGTCATGCGGGTCACGACGCGCTACGCCGTGGTGTGGTTCAAGGCCAACGACGAGACGATGCGGCACGAGGCCGCGCTCACGGCGTTCCTCGCACCGCGCTCGGGACAGCGGGTCACCCGGCCGATGGCGTTCGACCCCGGCACCGGCTGGATGCTGATGAGCGACATGGCACCGCGGCTGCGGGAGGTCGTCGCCGAGGAGCGCACCCTCGACCGCTGGCCCGAGGTGCTGGAGGCCTACGCCCGCATCCAGCTCGCGTGCGAGGACGAGGTGGACGCCCTGCTCGACCTGGGGTTGCCCGACCGCCGGCTCCCCACCCTGCCCGATGCGTACGCCGACCTGCTGGAGGAGCTGGTCGACCCCGACCCGCGGCTGCCCGGGCCCGAAGCCGTCGAGGAGGTGTGCACCCGGCTGGCGGCGTACGGCATCCGCGAGACCGTCCAGCACGACGACCTGCACGACGGCCAGGTCTTCGTCCCGAACGGCCACGCCCACGTCCTCGACTGGGGCGACGCGTGCGTGTCCCACCCGTTCTTCACGCTGTCGGTGAC
>JAYSEC010000049.1:0-17867 GCA_041914085.1 Nocardioides sp. | reverse complement strand
CTGCCCGCGCCCTGACCCCGGAGACCCTCGGTGCCTGGCTGGTCAAGGCCAGCGGCGCCGAGCCGTCGACCGGGCAGCACGTGCGGACCGGCTTCGCCGACGTCGAGGCCTGGTGCGCGCGACCGACGTACCGGACCACGCTCGTGGCACCCGGGCAACCGGTGCTGCTCTGGGTCAGCGGGACGCGGGCGGAGCACCCGGCAGGCATCCACGCGTGCGGCCGGACCACGGGACCCGCGGCGGACGGGACGATGCCGATGAGCCTGCTCCCGCTCCGCGAGCCGCTCCTGCGCAGCGAGCTCGTGGGGCACCCGGAGCTGTCGTCGCTGGAGGTGCTCCGGATGCCGGCGGGCAGCAACCCGTCGTACGTCACCCCGGCCCAGCTCGCGCTGCTCGCCGCGATGAACGACGAGCTGGCCGACCTCGTGTGAGGTCGTGCCGGCCAGTTTTCACAGCCGAAACATTCCTCCGACGGGCGGGAAACATCGCGTTCCTAGCGTCGTCGCCATGACCAAGCGCCAGCGGATCGTCGTCGTCGGGCACGGCATGGTGGGCCACCGGTTCGCCCAGGCCGCCGTCGAGCGCGGCCTCACCGAGACACACGACGTGCTCGTCGTCGGCGAGGAGCCGCGGGCGGCGTACGACCGGGTCGCGCTGACCAGCTGGTTCGGCCACGACGCCGAGGGCAACGGCGACGAGGCGCTCACGCTCCTCCCCGGCGGTGAGTACGACGACCCGCGGGTGCGGCTCGTGCTCGACAGCGTCGTGACCGAGATCGACCGCGCCGAGCGGACCGTCACGGTGGTCTCACCTCCGGCCGCGGCAGGGGACCCGTTGGCCCACCCCGGGGCGGTCACCGTGCACGAGTACGACGTCCTGGTGCTCGCGACCGGGGCCGCACCGTTCGTGCCGCCGGTCGAGGGCCGCGGCCGCCGCGGGTGCTTCGTCTACCGGACCATCGAGGACCTGCAGGCGATCAAGGCGGCCAGCGCGACCGCGACGAGCGGCATCGTGGTCGGCGGCGGCCTCCTCGGCCTCGAGGCGGCCAACGCCCTCGTCCAGCTCGGGCTCGACACCCACGTGGTGGAGATGGCCCCGCGCCTGATGCCGGTCCAGCTCGACGACGCCGCCGGCACCACGCTGGTGCGGCACATCGAGCGGCTCGGCGTCACCGCCCACACCGGTGTGCTCACCGAGGAGGTCACCGGGACGGATGCGGTGACCGGGCTGCGGATGCGGCCGGCCGGGACCGAGGAGGGCGCGCCCACGACGACCGTCGAGGCGCAGGTCGTGGTGTTCTCCGCCGGCATCCGTCCGCGCGACGCGCTCGCGCGGGAGTGCGACCTCGCGGTCGCCGAGCGCGGCGGCGTGCTGGTCGACGAGCAGTGCCGCACCAGCGACCCGGCGATCTTCGCCATCGGCGAGTGCGCGGCGCCGGGCGGGACGATGTACGGCCTGGTGGCGCCGGGCTACGCGATGGCGGAGGTCGTCGTCGACGCGCTGCTCGGCGGGCCGGGCGCCTTCACGGGCGCGGACATGTCCACCAAGCTCAAGCTGCTCGGCGTCGACGTCGCCAGCTTCGGCGACGCCTTCGCGACCACCCCTGACTCCCTCGAGCTCGTCTACTCCGACGCCGTCACCGGCGTCTACAAGAAGCTCGTGGTGAGCGAGGACGGGACCCGGCTCCTCGGCGGGATCCTGGTCGGCGACGCGTCGGCGTACGGCGTGCTCCGGCCGCTGGTGAGCAGCGGGCTGCCCCTCCCCGACAACCCGGAGCAGCTCATCCTCCCTGCGGGCGGCGGCGTCGAGCTGGGGATGCCCGACGGGGCCCAGGTCTGCTCGTGCAACGACGTCACCAAGGCCGACATCCTGCACGCGGTCGCCGAGCAGGGGTGTGAGGACGTCGCGGCCGTCAAGGCCTGCACGCGCGCCGGCAGCACGTGCGGCTCGTGCGTCCCGACGGTGAAGAACCTCATCGAGGAGCACTTCGCCAGCCAGGGCAGGGTCGTCGACAAGGGGCTGTGCGAGCACTTCCGGCTGACCCGGCAGGAGCTCTTCGACGTGGTCGCGGTCCACGGCTACCGCCGCTTCGACGACATCGTCGAGGCCCACGGCACCGGCCGCGGCTGTGACATCTGCAAGCCGGCGATCGCGAGCATCCTGGCCAGCCAGACCAGCACCCACATCCTCGAGCGGGAGACCGCCGGCCTCCAGGACACCAACGACGCCTACCTCGCCAACATCCAGCGCAACGGCACCTACTCCGTGGTGCCGCGCATCCCCGGCGGTGAGATCACGCCGGAGAAGCTGATCGTCATCGGCGAGGTCGCCCGCGACTTCGACCTCTACACCAAGATCACCGGCGGCCAGCGCATCGACCTCCTCGGCGCCCGGATGGAGCAGCTGCCCGCGATCTGGCGGCGCCTCGTCGACGCGGGCTTCGAGTCCGGCCACGCCTACGGCAAGTCGCTGCGCACGGTGAAGTCGTGCGTCGGCTCGACCTGGTGCCGCTACGGCGTCCAGGACTCCGTCGGCCTCGCGATCGCCCTCGAGCTGCGCTACCGGGGCCTGCGCAGCCCGCACAAGCTCAAGGGGGGCGTCAGCGGCTGCGCCCGCGAGTGCGCCGAGGCGCGCGGCAAGGACTTCGGCGTCATCGCGACCGAGAAGGGCTGGAACCTCTACGTCGGCGGCAACGGCGGCGCCACCCCCGCCCACGCGCGGCTCCTGGCCGGCGACCTGGACACCGGGACGCTGGTGTCGTACCTCGACCGCTTCCTCATGTACTACGTCCGCACCGCCGACCGGCTCCAGCGCACCTCGACCTGGATCGAGCACCTCGAGGGCGGGCTCGACCGCGTGCGCGAGGTGGTCGTCGACGACGCGCTCGGGCTCGGTGCCGAGCTCGAGGCGGAGATGGCCCGCCACGTCGGTGGGTACGCCGACGAGTGGCGCGCGACCCTCGAGGACCCGGAGAAGCTCGCCCGGTTCGTCTCGTTCGTCAACGCGCCCGACACGCCCGACCCCACCATCGCCTTCACGACCGAGCGCGACCAGGTTCAGCCCATCGCGCCGGCGCTGATCCCGGTGGGAGCCCCGGCATGACGACCCTCGCGATGACGTCCGTGTGCGACGTGGAGGCCGTGCCGCTCGAGGGCGGCGTGGCGGCGCTCGTCGACGGACGGGCGGTCGCGGTGTTCCGCACCCACGACGGCACCCTCCACGCCCTCGGCAACGTCGACCCGTTCAGCGGCGCGTCCGTGCTGGCCCGCGGCATCGTGGGCAGCCGTGGCGACGTACCGGTCGTGAGCTCACCGATGTACAAGCAGGCCTTCGACCTCCGGACCGGTGCCTGCCTCGACGACGCGTCGGTGCGCGTGCCGACGTACGACGTCGTGGTGGTCGACGGGCGCGTGCTGGTCGGCCGTCGGCGGGAGGTCGCGTGAGCGAAGCCCGCGTCCCCGAGCCCCGACCGCTCGACGGCTTCCGGATCGGGGTCACCGCTGCTCGCAAGGCCGAGGAGCAGGTGGCCCTGCTGCGCCGCCGCGGCGCCTCGGTGGAGTGGGCCGCGGCGCTGTCGCTCGAGCCGAACCACGTCGACCTCGCCGAGCTGCTCGCCGCGACGAAGGAGGTGCTCACGGGGCCGGTCGACTTCTTCCTCGCCACGACCGGCGTCGGCATGAAGACCTGGCTCGAGGCCGCCAGTGAGGCGGGGCTCTACGACGAGCTGGTCGCCACGCTCGACGGCGCGGAGATCCTCGCCCGCGGCCCGAAGAGCGTCGGGGTGCTGCGCCGCCACGGGCTGCGCGAGCTGTGGGCGCCGGAGTCGGAGTGCTTCGAGGACGTGCTCGCGCACCTGCGCGGCCGCGACCTGAGCGGCAAGCGGATCGTGGTGCAGGAGCACGGCCAGTCGCTCTCGATGGCCGCGCACGCGCTGCGCCGCCAGGGCGCGTCCGTGGTCACCGTGCCGATCTACCGGGTGGCGTCGGCCGACGACCCGGAGCCGATGTTCCGCCTCATCGACCGGATCGCCGACCGGGAGCTCGACGCGGTCACGTTCACGTCCGCGCCGGCCGTCGCGGCGCTGATGGAGGCGGCCTTCTCGGTCGGTCGCCGCGACGACGTCATCTCGGCGTTCCAGTCCGACGTGGTCGCGTCGTGCGTCGGGCCGGTGACCGCGGCGGCCTTCGAGATGTGGGGCGTGCCGACGATCTTCCCCGAGCGCTCGCGGCTGGCGGGGATGGTCAAGCAGCTCGAGACCGAGCTGCCGACGCGGCGCGACGGCGTCGGCGTACGCCTCGCGGACGGGCGCACGCTCATCGTGCACGGCGACTCGCTGATCCTCGACGGCGTGCCCGTCGAGCTGTCCCCGGCGCCCGCGTCGGTCCTGATGGCCCTGCTGGTCAACCCCGGGTTCGTGGTGTCGCGCCGCGCCCTGCTGGCCGCGCTGCCCAGCGGACAGGCCGGCTCCGAGCACGCCGTCGAGATGGCCGTGGCCCGGCTCCGCGCCGCGATCGGCACCAAGGCCGTGCTGACCGTGGTGAAGCGGGGCTACCGGCTGGCTGTCAGTGTGGAGGCATGACCTCACCGATCGTCGTCGTGACCGGAGCCAACGGCCTCGTCGGCCGCCACGTGGTGGCCGCCCTGACCGAGCGAGGCGCGACCGTGCGCGCCGTCGTACGCCGCGTGGGCGCCGCCCCGGACGACCCGGGCGTCGAGGAGCACGTCGGCGACTTCGCGGATCCCGCGTTCGCCGGGACGGTCGTGGCGGGCGCCGACGCGCTGGTGACGACGGTCCACCCGCTCGGCGGCGACGCGGAGGCCCAGCGCCGCGTGGGCCTCGACGGCACGCTGGTCGTCGCGGACGCCGCGGTCGCCGCCGGCGTACCCCTCATCCTCCACGTCTCGACCGCCGCGGTCTACGACCGCAGCCCGGGCGTCGGCGACGTCTCCGAGGACTCCGCGCTGGTGGGCGACGACGCCGACGACTACGCCGTGATCAAGCGCGACGTCGACGCCGCGCTCGACCGGCTGGAGGGTGCCACGCGCGTCCTGGTCCGGCCGCCCGCCATCCTCGGCCCGGGGGAGTCGTCGGTGTGGAACTCGGTGCGCCCCGCCGAGATCCGCGACTCCGAGACCGAGCGCCACGCCCCGCCGGACAAGTCGTTCGCCTGGGTGCACGTCACCGACCTGGCGGTCCTCGTCGCGGACGTGGCGACCGGCGCGATCCCCGCGTCTGCGGATCCGTCGGCCGGCCCGGTCGCGGCCGGCTGCACCCCGGTCAACGTCGCCAGCGAGCCGGCCACCCAGCGCGACTACCTCGGCACCGTCACCCGCGCCCTCGGCGTCGACCCCGTCTGGGAGGACGGCGACGCGTGGACCGGCCAGATCCTCGCCGACCGGGCTCGCGGGTGGGGCTGGGCGCCGAAGGTCTCCCTGGGCGAGGCGCTCGCCGAGCTCGAGGAGGGCGTGCGGGCGCTGTAGGTGCGCCGCCCCTGGCGTCCTCACCAGGCCGTGCCGCCGCAATCGGCTGGCCCCAGCGCTGCACCGGGGCGACCATGGGCAGAGCCACGCACGCGGCTGACGAGAGGGAGGCGCGATGTTCTACTCAGTGTGGTCGTTCTTCAAGGACGCGGATCGCCAGTGGTGCCTGAACACCGCGGAGCAGGTCCTGCTCGCGAACAAGCTGACGATCCAGGATCCCGCGGGGGACGCCGACATCCACGTGGCGGGCACCGGTAGGACGGGAGACCTCCTCGTGACCGTCGTCTGCACCCGGATCAAGGAGCATCCGACCTCGGTCGTCGTCCATGCGGTGGCCACGACCCCCGGCACGGCTCGAGCAGCCGGCAAGGCCGTGCGGGACGGGATCATCCGCACCAGCCCGCTGGCCGACCCGGACACGAACGGGGTCCGCCCGGAACCCTGAGGCGCACACGTGTCCGAGAAGTCGCCCCGAAGATCCGGTCCGGGGGGCAACATCTCGGACACGTGTCGGTGTCCCTGTCCGAAGCCCGCACGTGCGGCGGAAGTGGCCCTCGGACGCGGCGTGGAAGGGCCAGAACCGCCGCACGTGCGGCGCGGGGAGCGGCGACGCGTCGTTCAGGCCAGCGCCAGCGGGTCTGCGAGCAGGAGCCAGGCGAGCGCAGCGCAGTTCGCGACGACCGTGAACCAGAAGATGGTGCGGAACGGCTGCTTGGTCGTCTTGTGCCGGAAGACCCGCTGGGCGACCAGCGCCCCCGGCCAGCCGCCCACCAGGGCGAGCGTGTGGAGGGTGGACTCCGGCGTGCGCCACCTGCCCTGCCGGGCGGCGGCCTTGTCCGCGCCGTACGTCACGAAGGTGACCGCGCTGGACAGGCCGTACGCACCCAGCAGCACCACGGGCAGCTCGTCGGCCACGAGCAGACCCGCCAGGAACGCGAAGAACAGTGCCGCGACGGCGAGCGCGGAGCCCACTCCGGTGGCGACGGAACGACCCGTCGGCTCGGCGCCGAGGAAGCGCACCGCGGATGCCTGGGGACGGTTGCGTTCGTCCCGGACCTCCGCGTAGGTGACCTCGCAGCCGGCGACAGGCCGCCGACCACGCGGGAACGCGCTCACGTGGGCGAAGACGCGAGGGCCTCCCGCGGCCGGGGTGATGAAGCCGAAGCCCCGGTCGTCGTTCCAGTCGGCGAGCAACCCCTGCTGGCGCCGGACGACGTCGTCGGCAGTCACGTGATCGGCTCCTCGGCTGCGGGTCGTGGGTGGTGGTCGGCATTATTCGACGGTAGCCGTCGCAGCGAGGGTCGAACGGCCGAACCGGTGGCCGACGGCGTCGCCCGCTGCCTACGGTGGCGGACATGCCGGCCCGCCTGCAGTCGTTGACGATCCTCTCCGCCGACCCCGAGCGGCTGGCGGCCTTCTGGCGACAGCTCCTCGGTCCGTCCGGCGAGAGTCAGCTGCCGTTCGCCCTCGTCGTGGAGCCGGGCGACGTGCCGAAAGGCCGGGCTCAACCAGGTGCACCTCCACCTGACCAGCAACGTCGCGAGCCAGGAGGACACGGTCGCCCGGGCGCTCGCGCTGGGAGCGAGGCACCTCGACGTCGGCCAGCTGCCGGAGGAGGACCACGTCGTCCTCGCGGACCCTGACGGCAACGAGTTCTGCGTCATCGAGGCCGGCAACCGGTGGCTGGCCGGCACCGGCTTCCTCGGCGAGCTGGCGGCGGACGGCACGCGGGAGGTCGGGGTGTTCTGGACCGAGGCGCTCGACCGGCCCCTGGTCCACGACGAGGACGGCGAGACCGCCATCGCGCCGCCGGGTGGTGGCGCCAAGATCGCCTGGGGCGGACCGCCGCTCAACGAGCGACGGGGTCGCAACCGGATGCACTTCGTGCTCGCGGCCGACGACCTCGACGCCGAGGTCGAGCGACTCGTCGGGCTGGGGGCGAGCGTCGTCGAGCGAGGCGCCGGCGAGGTCGAGATGACGGACCCGGACGGCAACGAGTTCCGCGTGCGGGGGTGAGGGGCGCGGCCCTCAGCGCGTGCGGAAGGTCCAGCTTGCCCGCTGGATGCCCGGCTTCTGCGGGTCCTGGTCGAGCGCGTTGCCCGAGGTGTCGCGGACCTTGGAGGTGACGACGACGCGGTACGTCGTCCCGGGCCGGAGCCGGCTCTTGGGCGTGAGCGTGAGCCGCGCGCGCCGGGCGTCGTACGACAACCGCGCGGGCACCCGCGCCGCCCGGCCCGCGCGGACCAGCCGGACGCTGGCGCGGGTCAGGGTGGCGGCGCGGATCTTCGTGGAGAACGTCACCCGGATCGAGGTGCGTCGGCTCACCCGGGTCGCACCCGCGCTCGGGGCGGACGCCTGCACGGCGGGCGCCTGTGCCGCGGGCGGGACCGGGGTGGGCGTCGGCGTGGGGGTGGGCGTCGGCGCCGGCGTCGACGACGTCCGCCACAACGGGGTCACCCAGTAGCTCGAGCTGCGGAAGCCATCGGTGGGGTAGGTGCACGGGGAGACGTCGTAGCAGTGCAGGCCGTTGGGAGCGGAGGCGGTGGAGCGCAGCGCGGTGATCGGGCCGCGGGTCAGCGCGCGGTCGAAGAAGTCGTACTGGAAGGCGTACTTCGTGCCGGGCGTGTAGTAGGACGCGATGTAGGTCTGGCCGGGCGAGATCGCGACGGGCTGCGCGAAGACCAGGTCCTGCCAGCCCTTCTTGCTCGTCTGCGCGAACGTGCCGGTCGCGATGCGGTTGCCGAGGCCGTCCCAGAGGGAGCCGGTCACCTGGCCCGGGTCGACGCGGTGGACGCGCACGCCGACCACGGTGACCACGCGCGCGGTCTGGAACGCGGTGCCGAGCTCGACGCCGTTGCGCCAGTCGTTGGCGGTGCAGAAGCCGCGGTCGCCGAGCTTCCACCGACCGCAGTCCTCGGCCTTCAGGCCGGCGCTGAAGTCGGTGTCCCAGAGGCCGACGGCGTCCTGGGCGGCACGGTGGTCCGGGGCAGGCGCAGCCGGAGCCGGCGCCGCCACCGCCGACGCGAGCACCACTCCTGCCACCGACGCGACGAGCGTCCTGATCCCCATGTCTCCCCAACCGCGCGCGAAGTGTGAGGGGAACCTAACAACCCACCCCAAGGGGTGAGGGTGGAACGGGTGAATCGGGGGCGCTGGTCTAGCCGCGCTCGAGCTCGACCACCTCAGGAGTGTGCAGGCGCACCATGAACCGTCCGGCGTGCGGAGGGACCGACGCACGGGTCAGCCGCGAGACCACGACCATGGTGACGAACGACGCCGGCACCGACCAGGCCGCCGGCTGTCCCAGCAGCGCCTCGGCCCAGCCCCCCGAGGGGGAGGCGCCCAGCGTCCACGCGACCGCCGCGCCCGACCCGAGCCCGCCCACCAGCAGCCCTGCCACGGCGCCGGCCGGGGTCAGCCCGCGCCACCAGATGCCGAGCATCAGCAGCGGTGCGAACGTCGAGGCCGTCACGGCGAACGCCAGCCCCACCGTCCGGGCGACCGCGACGTCCTGCGCGGGCAGCGAGGCCAGCAGGGGTACGACGACCGCGATCGCGGCTGCGACCCGGAAGGCGGCCACCCCGCCGAGCCGGTAGCGGCCCCAGCGTCGCCCGGTCACGTCCTGCGACAGCACCCCGGCGACGGCGATGGTCAGTCCCGAGCTCGTGGACAGGAACGCGGCGAACGCGCCGGCGGTGACCAGGCCGGTCAGCACGGACCCCGCCGCCCCCGGCACCATCAGGTGCGGCAGCTCGAGCACGAGCACGTCGGACCGCCCGTCGACCAGCTCGCCGGCGTAGATGCGGCCGAGGGCGGCGTACACCGGCGGCAGGACGTAGAAGATCCCGAGCAGCACCAGCACCGCGAGCGTCGTGCGGCGCGCGGCCCGGCCGTCGGGGTTGGTGTAGAAGCGCACCACCACGTGCGGCAGCCCCATCGTGCCGAGGAAGGTCGCGATGATGAGCGAGTAGGTCGTGTAGAGCCCGATGCCTCCGCCGGGCGAGGCCAGCGGCACCGACCACGACGGCGGCGCGGCCCGCGTCGGGTCGGGCGCCCCGTCGCTCGCCCAGACCGCCAGCAGCACGAAGACCGGCACCAGCAGGGCGGTGAGCTTGAGCCAGTACTGGAAGGCCTGCACGAAGGTGATCGAGCGCATGCCGCCCGGGCTCACCGACGCCAGCACGACCAGCGCCACCACCAGCGAGCCCGCCCAGGTGGGCGCGTCGATGGTCGCGCGCAGCGTCACCCCGGCGCCCTGGAACTGGGGCAGCAGGTAGAGCCAGCCGATGCCCACGACCAGCACCGAGCACAGCTTGCGCACGCCCCGCGAGCCCAGCCGTGCCTCGGCGAAGTCGGGCAGCGTGTAGGCGCCCGAGCGCCGCAGCGGGGCGGCCACGAGCACGAGCAGCACGAGGTAGCCGGCGGTCCAGCCGACCGGGTACCAGAGCATCTCCGCGCCGAAGGTGAGCAGCAGGCCCGCGACGCCCAGGAAGGAGGCGGCCGAGAGGTACTCCCCGCCGATCGCGCTGGCGTTGAGCCGCGGCCGCACGGTCCGCGAGGCCACGAAGAAGTCGCTGGTCGTCCGCGAGATCCGCAGGCCCCAGGTGCCGATCGCCAGGGTCGCGAGCGAGACCAGGACGACGGCGACGACACCGGGCAGGACGTCGGTGCTCACCGGGCGTCCTCGTCGGGGAGCACCGATCCCACGAGGTCGGCGAAGTCGCGCTCGTTGGCCTCGGAGCGGCGGACGTAGAACCACCCGAGCAGCACCAGCCACGGGTAGGTGAGCACGCCGAGGAGCAGCCAGGCCAGTGGCATCGAGCCGACGTGGACGTCACCCAGCGACGGGACGAGGTGGAACAGCACCGGCAGCAGGCCCAGGCTCAGCGCCAGCCCGACCAGCACCCGCACCGCGAGCAGCAGCTGCTCGCGCAGCAGGGAGCGCATGAACACCTCGCCGAGGGCCGTCTCGGCGTCGATCTCGCGCGTCCCCGTGGACCGTACGACGTCCGCGCGGCGCCGCGGCGGCCCGGTGACCCGCACCCGCGGAGGCGGCTGCTCGCTCATGTGTCGCGCCGGGTCAGCACCGACCGCAGCTCGCGCGTGTGCCGCCGCGAGACCGGCAGCTCGGTGCCGCCGATGACGACGCTCACCCGGCCACCCTCGCTGCGGACCTCCTCGACGTGGGGCAGCGCGACGAGGACGGAGCGGTGGATGCGCACGAAGCCGGCGGGCGCCCACTGCTCGGCCAGCGAGCTGAGCGGGGTCCGCACGAGGTGGGAGCCCTCGGCGGTGTGCAGCCGCGCGTAGTCGCCCTGCGCCTCGACGTGGGTGATCTCCGAGCGGTTGATGAACCGGGTGACCCCGCCCCGCTCGACCGGGATCTGCACGTCGCCGGACGGCGCCGGGCCGCCGGCCTCCACGACGCGTCGTACGGCCTCGGCGAGGCGCTCCTCGCGCACCGGCTTGAGGACGTAGTCGACCGCCCGGAGCTCGAAGGCGGCGACGGCGTGCTCCTCGTGCGCGGTCACGAACACCACCGGCGGGGGCTGCTTGAAGCGCGACAGCACCTGCGCGAGGTCGAGGCCGGTCAGGCCGGGCATCTGGATGTCGAGGAAGACCGCGTCGACCTCCTCGGCCTGCAGCACGCGCAGCGCCTCGGTCGCGGAGTCGCTGCCCCTCACCTCGCCGATGCGCGGGTCGCGCCCGAGCAGGAAGGTGAGCTCGTCGAGCGCGGGACGCTCGTCGTCGATGACGAGGACCTTCAATCCAGTCATACCTGCACTCCGGGGGCGAACTTCGGCACCCGCACGATCACCTTCGTGCCGGCGCCGGGCGCGGTCTCGACCACCAGACCGTAGTCGTCGCCGTAGGCGTTGCGCAGCCGGGCGTCCACGTTGCCCAGGCCGACGGAGTCCATCGAGGTGTCCCCGGCGAGGGCGCGCCGCACCCGTTCGGGGTCCTCGCCGGTGCCGTCGTCCTCGACCTCGATCACGCACTCCTGGTCGAGGTCGCGCGCGGTGATGGAGAGCCGGCCGACGCCGTCCTCCTTGTCGGCGCTGGCCTCCAGTCCGTGGCGTACGGCGTTCTCCACGAGCGGCTGGATGCACAGGAACGGCACCGCCACGGGCAGCACCTCAGGCGCGACCTGCAGCGTCACGTGGAGCCGGTCGCCGAAGCGCGCCTGCTCGAGCAGCAGGTAGCGCTCGACCGAGCGGAGCTCCTCGGCGAGCGTCGTGTACTCGCCGTGGCGGCGGAAGGAGTAGCGGGTGAAGTCGGCGAACTCGAGCAGCAGCTCGCGGGCCCGGTCGGGGTCGGTGCGCACGAAGCTGGCGATCGCGCCGAGCGAGTTGTAGACGAAGTGGGGGCTGATCTGTGCGCGCAGTGCGCGGACCTCGGCCTCCATCAGGCGGGTGCGGGAGGCGTCGAGCTCGGCCAGCTCGAGCTGCCCGCTCACCCAGGACGCCACCTCGTCAGCGGCCCGGACCAAGCCGCCGGTGGTGTGGGGCGCACCGACGACCAGTGCTCCCACGAGCGTGTCCTCCACGACCAGCGGGCTCACGATGGCCTGCCGCACCTGGCAGCCCCCGTCGTCGCACACCAGCGTGCGCTCGTCGACGATCATGGTCCGCCCGGTCTCGGCGACCTGGCTGATCGTGGCCGCGAGCTGGCTGCGGTGGTGGCCCCCGAGCCCGTCCCACGCGAGCAGCCCGCTGGTGTCGCCGAGCCCGGCGGCGGGGGTGCCGAGCAGCGCGCGCAGGTGGCGCACCGACCGCTCGGCGCTCGCCGAGGTCAGGCCCTCACGCAGCGCCGGGCTCGCCAGCGAGGCGTTGTGCAGCGCCCGGAAGGCGGCGCGGTCGGCCTCGCCGCCCAACGACGTACGCCGCCACCGCCATCTCGCCACGGGGCGACAGTAATCCCGTCAGCGCTCGCAGCGGCGCTCCCGCTCGGCGGTGCAGCGGTCGCGGCCCTTGCCGCCGTCGGCCCGGTCGCGGCCGCGACCGCCGAAGACCTTGTCGGTGCCGTTGCCGCCGCGCAGCGCGTCGTTGCCGTCGTTGCCCAGGATGACGTCGGCGCCACGGGTGCCCGTCACCACGTCGTTGCCGGGACCGGCAGCGATGCGCGCGGACTCCTCGCAGTCGAGGTCGGTCCCGAGGAGCGCGTCGTAGGTGCGACGGATCGTGTCGGCGCCCTCGCGTCCCTTGACCACCGCGCGACAGGCGGTGAACCCGAGCCGGTTGCGCTGGGGCGTGCCCTTGAGCAGGACTCCGGGGGCGAAGAGGTTCGCGTCCTCGAGGTCCACGGTGGAGACGGGGTACGGCGCCGGGCCCGCGACCTCGAGGCGCCACCGCTTGAGGTCGAGTGCGAGGTCTGCGTCCTCCGAGGCGACCTCCAGCAGGTCGCGCCCCGGGCCGCCGCCGATGCGGCTGCCCGCGAGCGGGGGGACTGACGTGCGGTAGGCGTCGTCGCCAGCACCGAGGTCGACCTGGACCTGCGCCGGCCCGGACGTGCGGTCGACGACGACCTCGTCGGCGTCGGAGCCGACGAAGCGTAGTGGCCGCTGGTCCGTGGAGTGCTCGAGCCAGAACTCCTCCAGCCCGCGCCACGTCGCGCGCGGCTGGCCGTCCGAGGTGAGGCTGCCGGCCACGTTGTCGATCACGGCGGCGCCGGGGCCAGTCGTGAGGAACAGGCCGTCCGAGCCGCCACCGCCGTCGAGCGTGTCGGGTGCCCCCGACACGGGGTCCGGGTGGCCGAGGGTCACGCGGTCGTCCTCGTCCCCGCCGACGAAGGCGTCGGTGCCGGTGCCGAGGGTCGCGAAGACCGCGTTGGCGGAGGACGTGCTGTCGACCGCGTCATTGCCCGGGCCGGCGTCCACCTGCACGGGCGCGGCGGCCGGGAAGCCGGTCTCGCCGTTGACGCAGATCACGTCGTCGCCGCCGAGCGCGTCCACCGACATCGCCCCGTCGGTGACGATCACGTCAGCCCCCTCGGTGCCCACGACCCGGGAGCCGGGCTCGCCGACGATCGTCGCGGACACTCCTCGGCAGGTCGGTGCGGCCGCGCCGACGGACGTGGTCGGTGCGAGCAGGGCCAGGCCGAGCAGGCCGGCAGCGGTCAGTGTCGTCGTACGTCGCATGCGTTCCCCCGTGGAAGCAGTCAGCGGAAGTCGATGAGCAGCATGTCGGTGTCGGTGCCGTCGCTCACGACCGGTCCCTCCTGTGACGGCTCGTCCGGGCCAGAAGTTGCCGGCTCGTCACCATCGACCACGGCCGCGCGGTAGCAGCGGGTGACGTAGGGGATCTGCATGCCGTCCATGCCGCGGCCGTAGTCGTCGTAGAAGGCGAGCACCTGTGCGAGGTGGCGCTCCTGCTCCTCCTCGTCCATCACCAGGAAGCTCGAGCGGGAGCGCGCGAGGTCGAGCACGGTCTCGCGGTTGACCTCCTGCCAGTGCTTGAAGCTCGCCTCCTCGACGAAGCCGAAGAGGTCGCTGTGCACGAGGTGGTCGGCGGAGCTGGTGTCGAGGTCCTGGCGGCCGAGGAGGTCGCCCATGCGGCGCACCCACGGGATGCGCTCGTCGCGGCTGTTCCACACGAGGGCGACGTGGCCGCCGGGCTTGAGCACGCGCGCGATCTCGGGGAGTGCCGACTCGGGGTCGAACCAGTGGAACGCCTGCGCCACCACCACCACGTCGACCGACCGGTCGTTGGCGGGGATCTCCTCCGCGGTCGCCACCTTGGCGCTCACCTCCGGCACCCGGTCGCGGAGCACCTCGAGCATGGCCTCGTCGGGCTCGGTGGCGAAGACCGCGTGCCCCTGGTCGACGAGCGCCCGGGTGAGCTTGCCGGTGCCGGCCGCCAGCTCGAGCACGACCTTCGCCTCGCCGCCCGCGAGCCACGCCACCGCCTCCGCCGGGTACGACGGCCGGCCGCGGTCGTAGGCCTCGGCGACGGACCCGAAGGACCGAGCGCGGTCGACCGGGGCGGGGGCAGCGGGGAGTTCGTCGCTCATCGCGGACAGGCTACAAGCGCGGCCGCACCGGCCTCAGCGGCGTGCCTCGCAGCGACGCACCGTCTCGCCCTGGCAGGTGTCGCGTCCCGACCTGCCGTCGACGAAGTCCCTTCCGGGACCGCCGATGAGGCGGTCGGGGCCGTTCGAGCCGGTGAGCGTGTCCTTGCCCGGGCCACCCAGGAAGCTCACCCGGGGCTTGCGTGCGCAGTCGGCGCGGCCGAGGTCCGCAGTGGCGTCGAGGGCGGTGATCATGTCCTTCCCGCCCAGGCCGTGCGCGGTCGCGCGGCAGGCGAGGACGGCCAGGTCGTTGGCGCCGGGCGTGCCGAGGAGCTCGACGTCCGGTGCGACGACGGTGGCGTCCTCGAAGCCGCGGGCCGCGATGGTCACCTCGCCCTTGCCGCGGCCGGTCGAGAGACGGCCCTTGCGGAGGTCGAGGTCGACGTCGGACACGGCGGCCATGCCCAGGTCGAGGCGGTCGGTCCCACGCCCGCCGCTGAACGAGGCGTTGTCCTTGGTCTTCTCCAGCGCGACGACCCGCAGCTCGTCGTCGCCGGACCTGAAGGACGCCTGGAAGAGCGTCGAGCTCCGCAGGCCGTCGAAGAAGAGCGAGTCGTGGCGCCCGCTGCCACCGAAGCTGAAACGGGTCAGGCCCGGGTGGGAGGTGACCGCGAACCGCGAGAAGCCCGCGATGGGCTGCAGCGGTGCCCGGGTCATGGCGAGGGTGCCGAGGTCGGCGTTGATGCTCACGCCCCACGCCTCCACCGGGTCCAGGCGGAGCATGCTGTCGTCCCCTCCGTCCAGCGCTCCGGCGCCGGTCGCCACGCCGTACCAGGACAGGTCGACCCAGCCGGCCCGCACCTCGTCCGCGTTGGCCTGCTGCGCCTGGCCCGAGACCACGACGTCCTCGCGGAGGCCCCGCCAGCCCGTGTCGATGACGTCACGCCCGGTGTCGAGGGAGGTGCCCGCTTGGACGGTCCCGGCGTGCACCACGTCCCAGGCCGCCGAGCCGACGTAGCGGTCGTCGCCCTCGCCCAGGACGCTCTCGCTCCCCACCACGGCCGTGCTGGCGTCCACGCTGTCGTTGCCGGTGCCCGCCTCGACCACGGGTCGGGCGCCGCCGGTCACGCACACGAGGTCGTCGCCCCCGAGCGCGAGGACGCGCGTCGCGCCCTCGGTGGCGATCACGTCGCGACCCTCCGTGCCGGTCAGCGTGCCGGAGGCGTCGCCGGGACCGCTGAGCGTCACCGCCTGCCCCTGGCAGGTCGACGGCGCGGCCGTCGCCGAGGTGGCCGGCAGCAGCGTCGCGCCGAGGAGGGCGCTGGCGAGGAGTGCGGTGGTGGAGCGGTGCATGGATGTGTTCCCCCGTGGTCGTTGGTCGTGGCGCAGGTTACGCGGTGGGATGCCGCGGTCGGGCGAAAGGTTGCCGCGACTACCGTCCTCCCCATGACCGACCCGCTCGCCTGGCTCACCGACCTCGAGGGCGTGCGCTCGGCCTACGCCGGGACCCGCGACGGGATCGACGTGATGCTCCGCGACCGGGGGCTGCGGCGTACGTCGCCGGAGCTGACCGCGGAGTCCCTGCTGCGCGGCGCCCACGCGAGCGCCGTGCTCGAGGGGTCGGCGTCCTCGCTGGAGGAGGTCCGGGCAGGCGACGGCGACGAGATCGCCGCCGACGCGGTCCGGCTCTCGGCGTCGATGCTCGCGCTGGCCCCGCTGCTGAAGACCGCACCGCTGCAGGCGATCGCGCGGCTGCACACCGTCGTCGCGTCCTCGTCGCTGTCGCCCGACGAGCTCGGCCGGCCGCGCGACGCGGCGTCGGCCGACCGGCTGCGCGGGGTGGCCGAGCTGCTGCTGTCCGGCACGGAGGCGCCGGCGCTGCTGGTCGCGGCGGTCGCGCACGCCGACGTGGCGACGGCCGCGCCGTTCGCGTCGCACAACGGGATCGTGGCCCGCGCGCTCGAGCGGCTGGTGCTGGTCTCGCGCGGCGTCGACACGAAGTCGCTGGTGGTGCCGGAGGCCGGGCACCTGGCGCACCGGGCGGCGTACGAGTCCAACCTGCGCGGCTACTCGCAGGGCGGACCGAGCGGGGTGCACTCGTGGGCGCTGTACGCCGCCGAGGCGTTCGCGGCGGGCGCCGAGGCCTCACCGCTCCTCGCTGGGTGAGGTGCGAGCGCAGCGAGCCTCGAAGCCACATGCGAGCGGCACCCGCTCACGTGGATCGGGTGCCGCCGCTGACACGTGATGCCGTGGCTACCAAGCGTGCTCTTCTCAATCGCTGCCTCGGGCAGATCCCGATCGGCCAGCACCCCATCGGATGGGTGGATCGCCGCGTGGGTACCCGGTACACGTGCTGTCTCTTGAGTTGCTGACTCTGTTCTAGCCCGCCCCGCAGGGGTCTTCAAGGGTTGACTTTCCGCGGCGCCGGTGGGTGCACGGGGATCCGGCACGAAGTGGTCAAGCCTCGAGCCCGCGCCGCTTCCGGTTGGCCCAGATGACCCCGCCGGCGGCCATCGCCCCACCCACGGCCAGGGCGGCGAGCGTTGGCTTGGCGGGCGGGACGGGCAGGTGCCGGCGCAGCGCGACCGGGCGGACGAAGAGGAGCACCGGCCACTCGTGGGCGAGCGCGATGCGCCGCAGCTCCTTGTCGGGGTTCACCGCGAACGGGTGGCCGACGACCTCGAGCATGTGCACGTCGGTGACCGAGTCGCTGTAGGCGTAGGACTCGGAGAGGTCGTAGCCGACCGTGTCGGCGAGGTGCTCGATCGCGCGCGCCTTCTCCTCGGCGTAGGCGTAGTAGTCGATGTTGCCGGTGTACTTCCCGTCGACGATCTCCATCCGGGTCGCCACGACCCGGTCCGCGCCGAGCATCCGGCCGATCGGCTCGACGACCTCCGCGCCGCTGGCCGAGACGATGACGATGTCGCGCCCGGCGGCCCGGTGCTCGGCCATCAGCGTGACCGCCTCGTCGTACACCAGCGGCTCGACGATGTTGGTGATCGTGTCGGTGACGATCTCGCGCACCGTGGCGACGTCCCAGCCGGCGCACAGCTGCGACATGAAGGCGCGCATCTTGTCCATCTGGTCGTGGTCCGCGCCGCCGGTGAAGAAGACGAACTGGGCGTACGCCGAGCGCAGCATCGCGCGCCGGGAGATGAGCCCGCCCGCCTGGAACTCGCGGCTGAAGGCCAGCGTGCTCGACTTGGCGATGATCGTCTTGTCGAGGTCGAAGAAGGCCGCGGTGGGGCGGGGCATGCCGTCATCGTAGGGGGCATCCGGCGGGGACCCCGGGCCTTCAGGCGTCCACAGCCCGCTCCTCGCAGCGGTCCTCCACAGGGCAGCACGGCCGGGACGGCGCGATGGGGGTCGCGAGCCCGAGG
>JAYSEC010000048.1:0-18176 GCA_041914085.1 Nocardioides sp. | reverse complement strand
CGGTCACGTCGGCTCCTGTTCATACGTCTTTGTACGTCTGTGGGGTCCCCTCAACTTAGTCCGGCCTTCCTCGCGACCGCGAATCAGGTGTCCACCCACGGGACCGCCACCACGGAATCAGCGGCCCGCCACCCGGTCGGCCAGCCGCGCCACCCGACTGGTGCGCGGCAGGCCCGCGTCCTCGCGCCGGTCGGCGGCCCGGTAGAGGCGGTAGAGGGCGTGGACGCCCGCCCAGCGCAGCGGCTCGGGCTCCCAGCGTCGTACGTCGTGGCCGGTCCACGGCAGCGCGGTCAGGTCGGTGTCGCGCCCCAGCACCAGGTCGCGGAGCGTGCGCCCGGCGAGGTGGGTCGCGGTGAGCCCGGAGCCGACGTAGCCCCCCGCGTGGCCCAGGCCGGTCGCGGGGTCGAAGGACACGCTCGCGCTCCAGTCGCGCGGCACGCCCAGCACGCCGCACCAGGCGTGGTCGAGCCCGATGCCGCGCAGCGAGGGGAACAGGGAGGTGAGCGTCGCGCGGAGCGACTCCACGGTCCAGTCCTGCGTGCGGCCGTCGACGTCGGTGCGCGAGCCGAAGCGGTAGGGGACGCCGCGGCCGCCGAGGGCGATCCGGCCGTCGGCGGTGCGCTGGGCGTAGCAGTAGGCGTGCGCCTCGTCGCCGAGCAGCTCGCAGCCGTCCCAGCCGACCTCGCGCCACTGCGCATCGGTCAGCGGCTCGGTGACCACGATCGCCGAGTTCATCGGCAGCCAGTCGCGGCGGTGGCCGGCGAGCCCGGCGGTGAACCCCTCCAGGCAGCGCAGCACGACCGGGGCGCGCACGGTGCCGCGCTCGGTGACCGCGGCGCCGGGCTCGACGCGGAGCACGCGGGTGCCCTCGTGGATGCGGACGCCGCGCTCGCGCACCACCCGGGCGACGCCGCTGACGAGCCTGGCCGGCTGCACCCGCGCGCAGTCGGGGTCGAGGTGGCCCGACACCGCACCGGCGACCCGGATCCGCGCCGCCACCTGCTCGGCGTCCAGCTCGCCGCGGAGCCGCTTCGCCTGTGCCGCCGAGCGGGCGACCGTCAGCACCCCGCTGCGCACGATGTCGGCGTCGATGCCCTCGCGGGCGGCGGTTGCGATGACCTCGTCGACCGTCGCCCGGAGCGCGGCACGCAGCCGCGCGACCCCGTCCTCGCCCGCCACGGCGGCGTACGCGCGCGGGCTGCCGGCGAGCTCGCTGGACAGCCAGCCGCCGTTGCGCCCCGACGCCCCGAACCCGGCGAACTCGGCCTCGAGCACGCGGATGTCGAGCGAGGGGTCGGCCTCGTGCAGGTGGTACGCCGTCCACAGCCCGGTGAGGCCGCCCCCGACGATCGCCACGTCGCAGGACGTGCCACCATCGAGCCGGTCGGTGGGGGAGGGCAGCCCGACCTGCTGCCACCAGAAGGACACCCCGCCGTTGCGCACGCGCCCATTGTGGTCCCGCGCCGTTTTGACCCCCGCGCTCGGCGCGCCGTAACCTTGCTGGTCGCGACTCCTGCCGCGTCCGTCCTCTCCGGGGGCGGGTGCAGATCCGGACGTCATCCCTCCTGAGCGGGGGAGCGATCCGGGCCGTGTTCGTCAGTCGTCGCAGCACCACCACCCGCCCCTCGTCCGAGGGACGGATCCAACGAACGAGAACGGGACATCGCCGTGCGCACGTACAGCCCCAAGCCCGCTGACATCCAGCGTGAGTGGCTCGTCATCGACGCCACCGACGTGGTCCTGGGCCGCCTCGCCGTCCAGACCGCCAACCTCCTCCGCGGCAAGCACAAGCCGACCTTCGCCCCTCACATGGACATGGGCGACTTCGTCATCATCGTGAACGCCTCCAAGGTGTCGCTGTCGGGGACCAAGAAGACCACCAAGATGGCCTACCGCCACTCCGGCTACCCGGGCGGCCTCTCGGCCACCCCGTTCGGTGAGCTCCTCGAGAAGGACGCCCGCAAGGCCATCGAGAAGGCCGTGTGGGGCATGCTCCCGAAGAACAAGCTCGGTCGCCAGATGCTGAAGAAGCTCAAGGTCTACGCCGGCCCCGACCACCCGCACGCGGCCCAGAAGGCCACCCCGTTCGAGATCTCCCAGATCTCCCAGTGACGACTGAGGACTCATACATGACTGAGAACACCACCGAGGTCGAGGAGACCTTCGAGACCGACGCCGACGGCGTTGCCTACACGTCCGAGAGCGACGCCTCGGCCGACACCCCCGCCCGCCCGGCCACCATCGCGCCCGCCGGCGCGACCGGCCGCCGCAAGGAGGCCGTCGCCCGCGTCCGCATCGTCCCGGGCACCGGCGAGTGGACCATCAACGGCCGCACGCTCGACAACTACTTCCCCAACAAGCTGCACCAGCAGATCGCGAACGAGCCGTTCGTGGAGCTGCAGCTCGAGGGCCGCTTCGACGTCATCGCCCGCATCCACGGCGGCGGCATCGCCGGCCAGGCCGGCGCCCTGCGCCTCGGCGTGGCCCGCGCGCTCAACGCCGTCGACGTCGAGGCCAACCGCCCGGCGCTCAAGAAGGCCGGCCTGCTCACCCGCGACGCCCGCGTCGTGGAGCGCAAGAAGGCTGGGCTGAAGAAGGCCCGCAAGGCCTCGCAGTTCAGCAAGCGCTGATCCAGCACTGCCCCACGAGGCCCGCACCGTCGTCCGACGGTGCGGGCCTCGTCGCACGTAGGGGCACGTGGGGGCATGGGGGCATGTGGGGCACGTCGCCCCGTCCTCGGTTCTGCCGGGACCCCGCGCGCCCCTTAGGCTCCGAGGTCATGACGCGACTCTTCGGCACCGACGGCGTCCGCGGCCTGGCGAACGCCACCCTCACGGCCGAGCTGGCCCTCGACCTCTCCGTGTGCGCGGCGCACGTGCTCGCCGACCGCGGCGAGTTCGAGGGGCACCGCCCGCTGGCGGTGGTGGGGCGCGACACGCGCATCTCGGGACAGTTCCTCGAGGCGGCGGTCGTGGCGGGGCTCGCCTCGGCGGGCGTCGACGTGCTCCTGCTCGGGGTGCTGCCGACTCCTGGTGTGGCCTACATGACCGAGCGGCTCGGCGCCGACCTCGGCGTGATGCTCTCCGCCTCGCACAACCCCATGCCCGACAACGGCATCAAGTTCCTGGCCCGCGGCGGCCACAAGCTCGACGACGCGATCGAGATCGCCATCGAGCAGCGGATGGGCGAGCCCTGGGAGCGCCCGACCGGGGGCGACGTCGGCCGCGTGCAGGTCTACGACTCCGCCGTGGAGGAGTACGCCGCCCACCTCGAGAGCACGATCACCCACCCGCTCGTGGGGCTCAAGGTCGTGCTCGACTGCGCCGAGGGTGCCGCCCACGCGGCAGGCCCCCGCGCCTTGGAGGACGCCGGTGCGACCGTGATCGCGATCCACGCCGACCCCGACGGCCTCAACATCAACGACAGCTGCGGCTCCACGCACCTGGAGTCGCTGCAGGCCGCGGTGAAGGAGCACGGCGCCCACGCCGGCTTCGCCCTCGACGGCGACGCGGACAGGTGCCTGGCGGTCGACGCCGACGGCAACGTGGTCGACGGCGACCAGATCCTCGCGATCCTCTCGCTGTCGCTGCTCGAGCAGGGCCGTCTGGCCAAGGACACCGTCGTGGCGACGGTGATGAGCAACCTCGGCTTCGTGCAGGCCATGCGGGCCCACGACGTCGGTGTGCGCCAGACCAAGGTCGGTGACCGCTACGTCCTCGAGGCGATGAAGGTCTCCGGCTACAACCTCGGCGGCGAGCAGTCCGGGCACGTCATCCTCAGCGACCACGCGACCACGGGCGACGGCATCCTGACCACCCTGCACGTGATGGAGCGGATGGCCACGACGGGCAAGTCGCTCGCCGAGCTCGCGGCCGTGATGACCCGCCTGCCGCAGGTCCTGGTCAACGTCTCCGGCGTGGACAAGTCGCGCGCCGACGAGGACGCCGTCCTCGCCGCCGCGGTCGCGGAGGAGGAGGCCGTCCTCGGCGACCGCGGACGGATCCTGCTGCGTCCCTCGGGCACCGAGCCGATCGTGCGCGTCATGGTCGAGGCGCCGACCCAGGACGAGGCGCAGGGCGTCGCGTCGCGCCTGGCGGGCGTCGTCAAGGCGCAGCTGGCGCTCTGACGGATAACCGCATGACCCGGGGCGGCGCGCGCCGCTACGGTCGCGCCGTGGTCGACATCGAGCAGATCAACCCCCGCAACGAGGCGGCGCTGCGCGCCTGGTGGGAGGTCGGGCACGCCGCGACGGCGTACCGGCCCGGCAAGCCGTGGCCGGTCTGGGAGCAGAGCCGGGTCGCCCTGCCCGCGGAGAACCCCGAGCGCGGCATCACCCTGATCGGCGCCATCGACGGTCGCGAGATGGTCGGCGCCGGCCTGCTCACCCGCACCCTGCGCGACAACCTCCACTCCGCCATGGCGTTCGCCTACACGCGCCCCGACCGCGTGCGCGAGGGGATCGGCCGGCGCCTGGTGGAGGAGCTCGAGGTCGTCGCCGCCGGCGACGGACGCACGACCGTCCAGAGCGAGGCCTACCTCCCGCCGGGAGGCTCCGGCGTCCCCGAGGCGTTCGCCACCGCCCTGGGGTACGACGTCGCCAGCCGCGAGTCGATCAAGGAGCTGACCCTCGGCGACTACCGCGCCCGCCGCGACGCGCTCGCTGCCGCGGCCCCGGTGCCCGAGGGCTACCGCGTCATCACCTTCGACACCGTCTGCCCCGAGGAGCACCTCGAGTCCTTCGGCCGGCTGCTCGGGATGCTGATGACCGAGGTGCCGCTCGGCGAGCTCGACCTCGAGGACTCGGAGTGGAGCCCGGAGCGGATCCGCGACGCCGAGCAGCGGCAGGTGGCGATCGGCCGGCACGTGCAGACGGCCATGGCCCTCGCTCCCGACGGTTCGGTGGCCGGCGTGTCCGACGTGCGCGTCGACGACAGCGACCCGGCGTACGGGCAGGTCGGGATCACGCTCGTCGACCCGGCGCACCGCGGCCGCCGGCTGGGGCTGGCGCTGAAGGTCGCCACCCACGACCTGGCCGTGGCGACCTACCCGGAGCTGGTCACCGTCGACACCTCCAACGCCGAGGTGAACACGTGGATGAACGCGGTGAACGAGGCGCTCGGCTACCGGACCATCGAGACGCTGCTGGAGCTGCAGAAGAAGCTGTGATCAGCGGGCGTCGAGCGCGGCGTCGTAGCCCTCGCGGGAGGCGAGGATCTGCGTCAGGTGGGTCTCGGCCCAGTCGGTGAGCATCGCGATCGGCGCGGTCAGGGAGGCGCCGAGGGCGGTCAGCTCGTAGTCCACGCGCGGGGGCACCTGGGCGTGGACCGTGCGGGTGAGCAGGCCGTCGCGTTCCATCGCGCGCAACGTCTGGGTGAGCACCTTCGGCGCGACCCCGCCGATGCGGGAGCGCACCTCGGTGAAGCGCAGCGGTCCGCCCTCGAGCGCGCCGATGACGAGCACCGTCCACTTGTCGCCGATGCGGTCGAGCACGACCCGGGTCGGGCAGTCGGGGTCGAAGGCGTCGCCGCGGTTGATGGTTACCACGAGGTACTCATATCACGTTGAAGTCATCAGTTACCAGTGGTTACTGTCCAGCGCTGACAGCAGTCCCACCACCCACGAAGGACTCCCCATGAAGATCGCAGTGTTCGGCGCCACCGGCATGGTCGGCTCACGCATCGCAGCCGAGGCCGAGGCCCGCGGCCACGAGGTCACCGCGCTGAGCCGCTCGACGGGCGCCGACATGGCCGACGCCGCCACGGTGCGCGAGGCTGCCGCCTCCCACGACGTCGTCGTCTCCGCCACCGGCCCGAGCCGCACCGGCGAGTCGCACGAGCCGTGGCTCGCGTCGGTCAGCACCCTCATCGAGAACGCCGGTGACGCGCGCGTCCTCTTCGTCGGCGGTGCCGGCTCGCTGCTCACCCCGGACGGCACCCGGCTGCTCGACTCCGAGGGATTCCCGGAGGAGTACAAGGCCGAGGCATCCTCCGGTGCCGCCGCCCTCGAGCTGTTCCGCGCCGCACCCGAGGCCGTCGACTGGACCTTCGTGAGCCCGTCGCCGGTCATCGCACCGGGTGAGCGCACCGGCAGCTACGCCACCGCGCTCGACACCCCGGCCGGCGACTTCGTCTCCGCGGAGGACTACGCCGCGGCACTCGTCGACGAGATCGAGGAGCCCCAGCACCGCCGCCAGCGCTTCACGGTCGCCAGCGTCTGATCGACCGGGGACTCCAGACGAGGGCCGGCGCCGACTCCTCACAATCTCGCGACCGGTGCCGACAGGAGGAGTGGGCCGTACGGGCGGCGAGCCGCCCGTACGGCCCATCCAGTCCAGTCCCGACGCCCCCGGAAGACCTCAGCATGAAGCACCTCCTCCTCGGTCCTGCCTCCCTGCTCACCTGCCTGGCGATCACGCTGCCCTCCACGGCAGCGGCATCCCTGGACGGCGCCGCGCCCGCGGGTGTCGTCGCCGAGAAGGCCAGGGCGAAGAAGGCCGAGAGGGCGACCAGGTCCTCCGACCTGCTCGTCGGCAACGGCAGGGCGAACCGCATCAGCGGGTGGTCCGGCAACGACACCATCAAGGGCAGGGGTGGTGACGACCGCCTCGCGGGCAACGCCGACCACGACACCCTCCACGGCGACGGCGGCGACGACGCGCTGCGGGGCGAGCAGGGCAACGACCTCCTGCGGGGCGGCCCCGGCCGCGACCTGCTCGACGGCCACGAGGGCCACGACACCCTCGAGGGCGAGGCGGGCGACGACACCCTCAACGCCGGCACGGGCGACGACGTCGTCCACGGCGACGACGGCAACGACACGATCAGCGGGCACCAGGGCGACGACCAGGTCTGGGGCGGGGCCGGTGACGACGTCATCGACGCCTACTGGGACGACGACGTCGTCCACGGCGAGGACGGCCGCGACACGATCAACGGCTCGGAGGGCGACGACGTCATCTTCGGCGGCCCCGGTGACGACAACCTCCCCGACCGCTCCGGCACGGTCGGACCCGGCGGCAAGCACGGCCCGGGCGGACTCTTCGGCGGCCCCGGCAACGACCAGGTCCACGGCGACGACGGCAACGACGTCGTCTCCGGCCACGACGGCGACGACGTGCTCGACGCCGGCACCGGCAACGACCAGCTCTCGGGCGGCAGCGGCAACGACCTCCTGGTCGACGGCACCGGCGACGACGTCGTCAAGGGAGACGAGGGCGACGACGTCCTCTTCCTCGGCGAGGGCGCGGACAAGGTCTGGCCCGAGGAGGGCAACGACGTCGTCTACCTCTTCGACGACGGGCAGCCCGACGTCATCCGCTGCGACGACATGGACACCGACGCCCAGCGTGCGAACGCCGGGCTCGCCGACCAGGTGCTCTACATCGGGCCCCGGGACCCCCGCGACGTCGTGTGGGACTCGTGCGAGACCGTGCAGTCCATCGCGTACCTGCCTGCTGGGTGGCCCTACGGTCCGGTCGGCGGCGTCGCCGGCTGATCGTCAGAGCTTGCGGAGGCGGACGTACCTCACCGAGTGGTCGGCGTCCTTGCGCAGCACGAGGTTGGCGCGTGAGCGGGTGGGGGCGACGTTCTGCACGAGGTTGGGCTCGTTGATGGAGTCCCAGATCCGCGTGGCCTGGTCGACCGCCTCGTCGTGGGAGAGCGCGGCGTACTTGCGGAAGTACGACGCCGGGTCGCGGAAGGCGGTCTCCCGCAGCCGCAGGAAGCGGTCGACGTACCAGCGCTTGATGTCGGTGAGGGCGGCGTCGACGTAGACGGAGAAGTCGAAGAAGTCGCTGACGGCCAGGCCGGTGCGACCGTCGTCGCGCATCCGTGCCGGCTGCAGCACGTTGAGGCCCTCGATGATGACGATGTCGGGCCGCTTGACGACCACCTTCTCGTCCGGCAGGACGTCGTAGACGAGGTGGGAGTAGATGGGTGCCTCGACCTCGTCGCGGCCGGACTTGATGTCGATGACGAACTTCAGCAGCGCCTTGCGGTCGTAGGACTCCGGGAACCCCTTGCGGTGGAGGATCCCGCGGCGCTCGAGCTCGGCGTTGGGCAGCAGGAAGCCGTCGGTCGTGACCAGCGCGACGTTGGGGTGCTCGGGCCAGTGCGCCAGCATCTGCTGGAGCACGCGCGCGGTGGTCGACTTGCCCACCGCCACCGACCCGGCGAGACCGATCACGAACGGCGTGCGCGGCGGGGTGACACGGTGCAGGAACTCCTCCTGCTCGCGGTGCAGCCGCGAGTTGGCGGCGACGTACAGGCTGAGCAGGCGCGAGAGCGGGAGGTAGACCTGCTCGATCTCGCGCAGGTCGAGCGCGTCGCCGAGTCCGCGCAGCCGGACGATCTCGTCGGGGGTGAGGACGGTCTCCGCGGTGCCCGCGAGCTTGGCCCACGCCGCCCGCTCGAGCTCGACGTAGGGGGAGGCCTCGACCCTCGCCGAGCCGTTCGAGAGGCCACCCGGGGAGCTGCCCTGGGTGGGCGAGGGGACCTCGGACATGGGTGCGATTGTGGCACCGCGGCGCGATGCGGCCGTGCAGCGGCCTGCCGATAGACTTCGCGGCCATGTGCGGAATCGTGGGATACGTCGGTGCCAAGCCTGCCGAAGGCGTGGTGATCGAAGGCCTGCGACGGCTCGAGTACCGCGGCTACGACTCCGCCGGCATCGCGCTCGTCGACGACGGCACGATCGTCGGCGACAAGCGCGCCGGCAAGCTCGCCAACCTCGAGAAGGCGATCGCCGACGCGCCGCTGCCCCCCGTGACGACCGGCATCGGGCACACCCGCTGGGCCACCCACGGCGCACCGACCGACCGCAACGCCCACCCGCACGTGGGCCGGGCCCGCCGGGTCGCGCTGGTGCACAACGGCATCATCGAGAACTTCGCCGAGCTGCGCTCCCGGCTGGAGGCGCAGGGCGTGGAGATGGCCTCCGACACCGACACCGAGGTCGCCGCCCACCTGCTCGAGGAGCAGCTCGAGGCCGGCGCCGACCTCACTGTCGCGATGCAGACCGTGTGCCGCGGCCTCGAGGGCGCCTTCACCCTCGTCGCCGTCGACGCCGAGGACCCCGACCGCGTCGTGGCGGCCCGCCGCAACAGCCCCCTCGTGGTGGGCATCGGCGAGGGCGAGAACTTCCTCGGCTCCGACGTCGCCGCCTTCATCGAGCACACCCGCGAGGCCATGGAGCTCGGCCAGGACCAGGTCGTCACCATCACCCGCGAGGGCGTCAGCGTCTCCGGCTTCGACGGCACGCCGGCCGAGGGCACCCGCTACCACGTCGACTGGGACCTGTCGGCCGCCGAGAAGGACGGCCACGACTGGTTCATGCGCAAGGAGATCTTCGAGCAGCCGCGCGCCGTGGCCGACTCGCTCCTCGGCCGCCGCAGCCCCGAGGGCCTGCTCCAGCTCGACGAGATGCGCCTGTCCGACCAGGACCTCCGCGACATCGACAAGATCATCATCATCGCGGCCGGCACGTCGTTCTACGCCGGCATGGTGGCCAAGTACGCCATCGAGCACTGGTGCCGCATCCCGGTCGAGGTCGAGCTGGCCAGCGAGTTCCGCTACCGCGACCCGATCCTCACGTCCTCGACCCTCGTCGTCGCGATCAGCCAGTCCGGCGAGACCGCCGACACCCTGCAGGCCATCCGCCACGCCCGCGTGCAGCGGTCCAAGGTGCTGGCGATCTGCAACACCAACGGCTCGACCATCCCCCGCGAGTCCGACGGCGTCATCTACACCCACGCCGGCCCGGAGATCGGGGTCGCCTCGACGAAGGGGTTCCTCACCCAGCTGGTCGCCTGCTACCTGCTGGCGCTCTACCTCGCGCAGGTCAAGGGCACCCGCTACGGCGACGAGATCGGCGAGGTGATGGACCAGCTCGACCAGATGCCCGGCCACGTCGAGAGGGTCCTCGGCAAGGCCGAGGAGGTCTACGCGCTCGCGCGCGACCACGTCGACAGCCGCTCGGTCCTCTTCCTCGGCCGCCACGCCGGCTACCCCGTCGCCCTCGAGGGCGCGCTCAAGCTCAAGGAGATCGCCTACCTCCACGCCGAGGGCTTCGCCGCCGGCGAGCTCAAGCACGGCCCCATCGCCCTGGTCGAGGAGGGCCTGCCGATCCTGTGCGTCGTGCCGCCCCGGGGCCGCGACCAGCTCCACGACAAGATGCTCAGCGGCATCCAGGAGGTGCGCGCCCGCGGCGCCCGCACCCTCTGCCTGGCCGAGGAGGGCGACACCACGATCGAGCCCTACGCCGACGTGCTGTTCACGCTGCCCCAGGTCCCGGTGCTGCTCCAGCCGCTGGTCGCGGTGGTCCCGTTGCAGCTCTTCGCGTGCGAGCTGGCCTCACAGCTCGGCCACGACGTGGACCAGCCCCGCAACCTCGCCAAGTCCGTCACCGTCGAGTAGCGCGTCCGGAGAGGAGCGGCACATGCCGGTCATCGGCGTCGGCATCGACGTGGTCGACATCGACCGCTTCGTGCAGTCCCTCGAGCGCACGCCGTCGCTGCGCGCGCGGCTGTTCACCGCGTCCGAGGCGACCCGGCCGCCGGCGTCGCTCGCCGCGCGGTTCGCCGCCAAGGAGGCGATGGCGAAGGCGCTCGGCGCCCCGACCGGGATGGGCTGGCACGACGCCGAGATCGTCTCCGAGGAGACGGGCCGTCCCCGCTTCGAGATCCGCGGCACCGTCGCCGCGCGCGCCGAGGCCCTGGGCGTGGCGCACGTGCACGTCTCGCTCTCGCACGACGCGGGGATCGCCTCCGCCGTCGTCGTGCTGGAGGGCTGAGCGCGTGCTGCGCGCCCACACCGTCGACCAGGTACGCCGTGCGGAGCAGGCTGCGATGGCCGCGCTGCCCGACGGCGCGCTGATGCAGCGCGCCGCAGCCGGCCTGGCGACCGCGGTCGTCGACCTCCTCGGCGGCGCCTACGGCCGCCGGGTGCTGCTGCTCGTCGGTGCCGGCGACAACGGCGGCGACGCGCTGTGGGCCGGCGCGCGGCTGGCCGCCCGCGGCGCACGCGTGGAGGCGCTGCTGCTCTCCGAGCACGCCCACGCCGGCGGCCTGGCCGCGCTCCGGGCCGCGGGAGGGTGGGCCACCCGCGTGCTCGACGAGCTGGGGGACCCCGAGGTGGTGCTCGACGGCATCGTCGGCATCGGTGGGCGTCCCGGGCTGCGCCCGGACGCCGTGGCGGCGCTGGAGCGCCACGCCGGCGTGCCGGTGGTCGCGGTCGACGTGCCGTCGGGCGTCGACGTGGACACCGGGGAGCTCGACGGACCGCACGTGCGCGCCGACCTGACCGTCACCTTCGGCACCCACAAGGTCGCCCACCTCGTCGACCCGGCCGCCGCGGCCTCCGGGTCGCTGCACCTCGTGGACATCGGCCTCGACCTCCCCGACGCGGCCGTGGAGGCCCTGCAGCCCGACGACGTCCGCGCCCTGCTGCCCCACCCCGGACCGGACGCCCAGAAGTACACCCGCGGCGTGGTCGGCGTCCGGGCCGGCTCGGTCACCTACCCGGGCGCGGCGCTGCTCGCCGTCGCCGGGGCCGGGTCCGGCCTGGTCGGCATGGTGCGCTACGTCGGCCCGGACGCCGTCGCCGACCGGGTGCGGACCGCCCACCCCGAGGTGGTGGGGGAGGGTCGCGTGCAGGCGTGGGTCGTCGGGCCCGGCGGGGGCGACGACGCCGGTGAGATGCTCGCGGCCGCGCGCGCCGACGACGTACCCCTGGTGGTGGACGCCGACGCGCTGCGCCACGTGGACGGTCCACTGCCCGGTGCCGTGCTGACCCCGCACGCCGGCGAGCTGGCCGCGATGCTCGAGGTCGCCCGCGAGGAGGTCGAGGCGCGTCCGCTGGAGCACGCGCGGGCGGCCGCGCGGCGGTGGGCGTGCGTCGTCCTGCTCAAGGGCCACCACACGCTCGTCGCCGACCCGGCCGGGCGGGTGCGGGTGACCACCACCGGCGTCCCGTGGTTGGCCACCGCCGGTGCGGGCGACGTGCTGGCCGGGCTCGTCGGCGCCCTGCTCGCCGCGGGTCTCGACCCCTTCGACGCGGCGTCGGTCGGGTCGTGGGTCCACGGGGCGGCCGCCACCGAGGCCGCGGGCGGCGGACCGCTGACCGCGAGCCGCGTCGCGGCCCAGGTCCCGCGGCTGGTGCGCGAGACGCTCGCCCCGTCCCGGTCGGGGTCTTTGCGATGATCGGGCCCATGTCCGATCCCGTGCCGCATCGCGCCGAGATCGTCGTCGACGTCGCCGCGATCCGCCACAACGTGCGGATCCTCAAGGACCTCGTCTCCGTCGACGGCCCGGTCCAGCTGATGACAGTGGTCAAGGCCGACGGCTACGGCCACGGCATGGTCGAGGCGGCCGCCGCCGCCCGCGACGGCGGTGCGGACTGGCTGGGGGTCGCGACCCTCGACGAGGCGCTCGCGCTGCGCGCGGCCGGCGACCGGGGCCCGCTGCTCTGCTGGCTCACCGCACCGGGCGCGGACTTCGCGGCTGCGGTCGCCGCGGGGGTGGAGGTGACGGCGTACTCCGTCACGGAGCTCGACGAGGTGGCCGCGGTCGGCGGCGCGCAGGTGCAGCTCAAGGTCGACACCGGGCTGTCCCGCGGTGGGGCTGCGCGGGCGGACTGGGAGGCCCTGTTCGCGGCCGCGGCGGCCCACGAGGCCGCCGGCCGGGTGCGGGTGACCGGCCTCTGGTCGCACCTCGCGGCCAGCGACGAGCCGGGCCACCCGGCCAACGACGCCCAGGAGTCGGCCTTCCGCGAGGCGCTGCGGCTCGCGACCGAGGCCGGGCTCGACCCGGAGGTGACCCACCTCGCCAACTCGGCGGCGGCGATCCTGCGCCCCTCCGCGCACTTCGACCTGGTGCGCTGCGGCATCGCGTCCTACGGCCTCGACCCCGCTCCCGGTGTGAGCCCGCGGATCGGGCTCCGGCCGGCGATGACCGTGCGCGCCCCGCTGCTGATGAGCAAGGCCGTCCACGCCGGCGACGGCGTCTCCTACGGCCACACCTGGTACGCCGAGGAGGACACCACCGTGGGCGTGGTGCCCGTCGGGTACGCCGAGGGCGTCCCGCGCGCCGCCGGCAACGCCGCGTCGGTGTGGGTGCAGGACGACCGGCGCCCGATCCGCGGCCGCGTGTGCATGGACCAGCTCGTCGTCGACCTCGACGGGGAGCTGCCGCCGCCCGGCACGGAGGTCGTGCTGTTCGGGCCGGGTGACCTCGGCGAGCCCACCGCGCAGGACTGGGCGGACGCCGTCGGCACCATCAGCTACGAGATCGTGACCCGGATCGGCGGCAGGTTCGCGCGCCGGTTCGTCGACACCGAGGCGACCGAGGACGAGGCGCCCGATGACGACATCGACGACCTGGAAGGAACCACCCGTTGAGCATCAAGGGCCGCATCTTCGGCTCCGTCGTCGGGGCTGCCGGTCTGGCCGCGGCCGCCGGCGCCGTCGGCATCGCCCGGCAGAACCGCATCATCGGCAACCGCGCGGCGGGGGAGCACGTCGCGTTCGGCGAGCTGCACAGCCCCTCGCGGGTGGTCGTGGCCGACGACGCCCTGGACCTCCACGTGGAGATCGACGAGCCCGCCGACTTCGGCGGCCGGCCCTCGACCGACGACGACCTGACCGTCGTGTTCGTGCACGGCTACTCCCTGAACCTCGACTGCTGGCACTTCCAGCGCGCGGCCTACCGCGGCCAGGTCCGCACCGTCTTCTACGACCAGCGCAGCCACGGCCGTTCCGCGCGCTCGGCGGAGGACCACTGCACGATCGAGCAGCTCGGGCACGACCTCCGGCGCGTCATCGAGGACACGGTGCCGGGCCGGTGCGTCGTCGTGGGGCACTCCATGGGCGGGATGAGCATCGTCTCCCTCGCCGAGCACTACCCCGAGCTCTTCGGCGACAAGGTCGTCGGTGCCGCCCTGATCTCCACGACGGCCGGCGGCCTCGACCCGGGGCGCATCCTGTTCCCGATGCTGCCGCTCGGCCTCGGCGGCCGCTTCGTCGGCCGCGCGGTGCGCACCCTCGACCTCGGCCACCTGCTCGTCGACCAGGCCCGCAAGTGGGGTCACGCGGTCGCCGACGTGGTGACCGACCGCTACGCCTTCGGCGACGACGTGCCGGCGAGCATGGTCGAGTTCGTCTACTCGATGCTCAACGCGACGCCCTTCGCCGTGGTCGCGGACTTCTACCCGGCCTTCGCGACGCTCGACAAGTTCGAGCACCTCGAGCCGCTCGGGCGTGTCCCCACCTCGGTCATCTGCGGCACCGAGGACAAGATCACCGGGGTCGGGCACAGCCGCAAGCTGCACAGCCGGATCCCGGGCTCCAGCCTCCTGGAGTGCGAGGGCGCGGGGCACATGGTGCTGCTCGAGCGCCACAAGGACGTCACCGCCGAGCTCGACGACCTCCTCTCGCTCGCGCAGGGGAGGGTGGCGTCGTGAGCATCGTCGTACGACGAGTCGGTCCCGAGGCGGCCGCGGAGGTGCTGGCCGTGGTGCGGGAGGCCTTCGGTGCCCGCCCGCCGCTCGACCCCCCGGCCGACGCGCTCGGCGAGGACGAGGCCTCGATCGCCCGCCTGCTGTCGGTGCGCGGAGGTCTGCTGGCCACGCTCGAGGGCGAGCCCGTCGGCTGCGTCGTGCTCGACGTCCGCGACGACGTGATGGTGCTGCGGCGCTTCGGCGTGACGCCGCGAGCCCAGGGCATGGGCGTCGCCACCGCCCTCGTCGAGGCCGCCGTCGACGCTGCCACGGGTCGCTCCGCGGTCGTGGTGGTCGCTCGCGAGGAGCTGCCCGGGACCGTCGGCTTCTGGGAGCGGCACGACTTCGTCGTCACCGACCGGTCCAGCCCCTACGTCGAGCTCTCGCTCTGGCTCGGGACCACCTTCGACGCCCCGGACGCCGAGACCATGCGCGCGCTCGGCGAGCGCGTCGGCACCAGCCTGGTCGCCGGCGACCTCGTCGTGCTGACCGGGGAGCTGGGTGCCGGCAAGACGACCTTCACCCAGGGGCTGGGTGCGGGGCTGCAGGTGCGCGGCGGGGTCACCTCGCCGACGTTCGTCATCGCCCGCGTCCACCCCTCGCTGGTCGGTGGCCCCGACCTCGTGCACGTCGACGCCTACCGCCTCGGTGGCCTCGACGAGCTCGACGACCTCGACCTCGACACCTCGCTCGACACCGCGGTCACCGTCGTCGAGTGGGGCGCCGGGCTGGCCGAGGGCCTCGCCGACGCCCGCCTCGAGGTCGTCATCGAGCGCGCCGTGGGCCACGCCCCGGCCGACGAGGAGCTCGACCCCCGCCGCGTTTCCCTCCGCTGGGTCGTCGGGAAGTAACCTCGTCGCCGTGCTCCTCGCCTTCGACACCGCGACGCCGCTGGTGACCGTCGCCCTCCACGACGGTGACCGCGTGGTGGTCGAGCACTCCTCCGAGCGGCCGATGAAGCACGGCGAGCACCTCGCGCCGCTGATCGCGCGCGCGATGGACGACGCGGGCATCGTCCGGCAGGACCTCACCGCGATCGCCGTCGGCGTGGGGCCGGGGCCGTTCACCGGGCTGCGCGTCGGCGTCGTCACCGCACGCACCCTCGGCTTCGTGCTGGACGTCCCCGTCTACGGCGTGTGTTCCCTCGACGCCATCGCGCTCGAGGCCGTCGGGACCGGAGCGGCCGCCGGCAGCTTCCTGGTCGCCACCGACGCGCGGCGCAAGGAGGTCTACCTCGCGTCGTACGACGCCGACGGCGCGCGCCTCGAGGGCCCCGTCGTCACCCGGCCGGCCGACGTCGCGACCTCCGTCGACGTGGCCGGTGCCGGACCCGGCCTCTACCCTGAGGCGTTCCCCCACGCGATCGCCCCCGACCGGCCCAGCGCCGGATGGATGGCTCACGGCGTGAGCGCCGAGCTGGTGGAGCTGCTCGACCCCGAACCCCTCTACCTCCGGCGTCCCGACGCGGTCGCCGGCGCACCCAGAAAGCCTGTGTCGTGATCCGTCCCGCCACCCTGGCCGACCTCCCGGCCCTCACCGCCCTCGAGCAGGAGCTGTTCGGGATCGACGCGTGGGGCGAGGAGCTGGTGCGCCAGGAGATCGAGGGACCGGGCCGGCGGTTCCTGGTCACCGAGGACCTCTCCGGCTACGCCGTGACGATGACGGCCGGCGACATCGTCGACCTGCTCCGCATCGCCGTGCGCCCGGAGACGCGGCGCACCGGCGTCGCCTCCGCCCTGCTAGACGCGGCCCTGGCCGACACCGAGGGCGCCTCACGGATGCTGCTGGAGGTGAGCGTGCGCAACGCCGAGGCGCTCGGCTTCTACGTCGCCCGCCAGTTCAGCGTGATCGACGTCCGCCCGCACTACTACCGCGACGGCTCCGAGGCGCTGGTCATGTGCCGGTGGCTGCCCGGCGCCGCACGCCAGCAGACAGCGACGACCCATGACTGACGAGCCGCTCGTCCTCGGCATCGAGACCTCCTGCGACGAGACGGGGGTCGGGATCGTCCGGGGCCACACGCTGCTCGCCGACACGGTCGCGAGCAGCGTGGAGGAGCACGCCCGCTTCGGCGGCGTGGTGCCGGAGGTCGCCAGCCGTGCGCACCTCGAGGCGATGGTTCCCACGATCGAGCGCGCCGCCGAGACGGCCGGGATCGCGCTCACCGACATCGACGCCGTGGCGGTCACCAGCGGGCCGGGCCTCGCGGGAGCGCTGCTCGTCGGCGTGGCCAGCGCCAAGGCGCTCGCCCTCGGGCTCGGCAAGCCGATCTACGGCGTCAACCACCTCGCCGCGCACGTCGCGGTCGACCAGCTCGAGCACGGGCCGCTGCCCGAGCCGTGCCTGGCGATGCTCGTCTCCGGCGGGCACTCCAGCCTGCTCGAGGTCACCGACGTCACCGTCGGCGTCGAGCCGATGGGCGCCACGATCGACGACGCGGCCGGCGAGGCCTTCGACAAGGTGGCCCGCCTCCTCGGCCTGCCGTTCCCCGGCGGCCCCCACATCGACAAGGCCGCACGCAGCGGCAACAGCGTCGCCATCGACTTCCCACGCGGCCTCACCGGCCGCCGCGACCTCGAGCGGCACCGCTTCGACTTCTCCTTCTCCGGGCTCAAGACCGCCGTCGCGCGCTGGGTGGAGACCCAGCAGCGCGAGGGCGTCTCGATCGACGTCAACGACGTGGCGGCGTCCTTCCAGGAGGCGGTGTGCGACGTGCTCACCCGCAAGGCGATCGACGCGGCGTCGAGCCGAGGCATCGACGACATCCTCATCGGCGGCGGCGTGGCCGCCAACAGCCGCCTGCGGGCGATGGCCGAGGAGCGCGCGGCGGCCCAGGGCATCCGCGTCCGCGTGCCGCGACCGGGCCTGTGCACCGACAACGGCGCCATGGTCGCCGCGCTGGGCGCCGAGCTCGTCGCGCGCGGTCGTACGCCGTCGCTGCTGGACCTGCCGGCCGACTCCTCGCAGCCGATCACGACCGTCGTCGCCTGAGCGCTCCCGTCAGTCGAGCACGCCGGGAGCGACGTCGTCGTCACCGAGCCAGTCCTGGTCGTAGACCAGGCTGTCGCGCTCGGCCGCGTCGCGCTCGCCCTTGCGGCCACCACGGCCGCCGGCACCCCCGGCGGCGCCACGGGCGCCGCTGGTGCCCCGGCCGCCGGAGCGCGACCCCGCGCTCGAGCCCGTCGAGGCGCCCCGGGCGCCGCTCGTGCCGGCACGTCCTCCGGAACCGCCGGAACCACCGCGAGCTGCCGTGCTGCCGGCGGACGCGCCACGTGCCGGCGCGGAGCCCGCACTGCGCGACGTGGGGCTGCCGGGGGACCCGGCGGCGCGCGAGAGCGACCCGGCGCTGGCCGCACGACCGGTGGAACCGATGGGCTTGATCGCCCCGGCGCCACGGGCAGGAGACGTGGGGACGGCACCCGGGCGTACGGCGCCGGCAGCCAGGCCGCCCGCGCCACCCGCGGCACCGAACGCCGCCGCCGACGTCGCACCGGAGGCACCGCCCGTCCCGCCGGCGGGCACGGGAGCGGAGACCTGGGAGCCGGTCGGCTGGTAGGTGACGCCGTTCTGCGACGTGCCCGTCACCGTGGTGCTCGGGGGCTCGGTGTGGATCCCGGTCGTGGTGGTCGGCGTCGTGGTGGTCGTGGTCGTCGTGGTCGTCGTCGTGGTGGTGGTGTTCGTGTTGTT
>JAYSEC010000047.1:0-18181 GCA_041914085.1 Nocardioides sp. | reverse complement strand
GCGGCCGAGGCCGACGACGGCAGGGTGAGCGTGGTGGCGGCCAGCGCGACGGCGGCCAGTCCGGAGAGGAGCTTCATGGTCCCTTCCCTCACTGCGACAGAGGGCGCCGGTGGGACCGTCGACCCGCTGCATTCCTCGACAGCGATGGTGATCAAGACGCGTCGAGGCGGGTGTTCCGGCTCGCACGGGATCGCTCCCGTGCCCACGGTTGCGGGTCAGCGCCGGTTTCGGACCGGCTTTCCCCAGCTCGGGCGTGTGTGGTGCCGACCCGGGTGGGTGCGGCCTGCGAAGCCTAACCCCGGCCCGGCCCGGCACGCACTTCGGCCCGGCGTCGTGGGACGCCGGGCCGAAGCAGGTGGTGTGCTGGTGGTGCAGGTGCGTCAGTTGCGGACTCGGATCCACGTACGCGCCTCGTCGTCCGAGGTCTTCACCAGACCGACGCGACGCTGGTTGCCCGTGGGCAGCTGGAGCTTGCGCACGATCTTGGTGCCCTTCGTCTTGCCCTTGACGCGGCGGAAGTCACCCTTGACCTGCATGCACGCGCTCTCGCCGGGCGCAAGACCGTAGACGCGGAACTGGACGCGCTCGCCGGCCCGGGCCTGCTCGCGCACGGACTCGATGCGGAACCTGTCCTTGCTCGACGGGGCGAACTGCAGGCCGAGGATCGCCTGGGCCGTGGCACGGCGCCACTCGTCGCGACCGTCGGCGGGGATGCCGGTGGCCTTGGCCGCCTTGGACCGGTCCTTGCGGAAGGCGACGGCACCGGTGTCCTTGGTCAGAGCCGTGCGGCACTTGTACTTGTCGACGGGCTGGTTCTTGCGGACCCAGAGCGCCGCCTTCTGCGCGGCGTCGGACTGGCGCATCAGGCCGAGCGCGTAGCCGCCGAGAGCCGTGGTGTTGGTGTTGATCTGCGCGTTGTCGCCGGAGCTGCGAATGGCACCGCTGCCGCGCTGCCGGTCCGCGAGCCACGCGGCGGCCTTGTCGAGGGCGGCCTGGACCGCCGGGGAGTTGTCGTGCGACTCGATCAGGTTGATCATCGCAAGCGCGGTGGCGTCCGGGTCGGCCTCGTTGCCGGAAAGACCCTCGGTGCACGACTGGTTCGGCAGGTCGGCCTTGTCGAAGTTCAGCCGGAAGTAGCCCGACGCGCACTGCTGCTTCAGCAGGAAGTCGCGTGCAGCGGCCGCCTCCGTGGACCGCGCCAGCGACAGCTCGCGCACGGCGTAGGACTGACCGATGACGTTGGCGTGGTTGCCGGACTCCGACTTGTCGAAGATGCGGCCGGCGATGGCGGCGGCCTGCGGCTCCTTGGCGGGGTCGGCCGGCACGTCGGCCGTGCGCTCCTCGAGCCGTGCGACGAGGTTCTTGCCGCCGTAGTCGATGGGGTTCTCCCCGGCCGCGCGGGCGAAGGCGGCCGCCTTGCCGAGCGCTCCGGCGTAGGACTCCTTGGTCCCGTCACCGACGTAGTCCTCCACTCGCGGCTCGAACGCGGCGTTGATCGTCGCGACGCCGGTCTCGTGGCCAGGCACGCTGTGCAGCGCGAGACCGGTGTCGAGCGTCAGCCCGAAGTCGGCGCTGCCGTTGGTGGTCATGAGCCCGTTGACGAGCTCCCCGGTGATCCAGTCGGCGGCGACGTCGGACGGGGTGCTGTCGGTCTGGATGCCCGCCTTCGCGCTGCGAAGGGCGGACGACGGGTCTGCGGACGCCGGCGGCGCGGCGAGCACGCCGGCCCCGAGGGCGACGGTCGAGAGAGCGACCGCGGCCGTCCGGATGGGTCGAATGCGATGGTGCATGACTTCCTTCCCGCTCGCCGGGGACCCCACGACGGCAGGCAGCCGTCACTTACCCCGTGTGGTGCGAGCGTTGGTTGGTGATGTGACCAATGTGATTCGCCTCGACCATAACAAGTTGTCTAGACCGCGAAGTTTTCTGGTCGCCCCACCCCTAGGGGGACGGCCGGGAGGGTCAGGCGAGCTTCTCCAGGATCAGCTCACGCACCCGTCCGGCGTCGGCCTGGCCGCGCATCTCCTTCATCACCGCGCCGATGAGGGCGCCGGCCGCGGCGACCTTGCCGTCGCGGATCTTGTCGGCGACGTCGGGGTTGGCGGCGATCGCGTGGTCGACGGCCGCGCCGAGGGCACCGTCGTCGGAGACCACGGCCAGCCCGCGCTTCTCGACGACCTCGTCCGGGCTGCCCTCGCCGGCGAGGACGCCCTCGATGACCTGACGGGCCAGCTTGTCGTTGACCGTCTTCTCGTCGACGAGCGCCTGGATCCGCGCCACGTCGGCCGGCGTGATGGGCAGGTCGACCAGGTCGACGCCGTCCTCGTTGCTGCGACGCGCGAGCTCACCGAGCCACCACTTGCGGGCGGCCTGCGGTGCGGCGCCCGCGGCGATGGTCTCCTCGACCAGGCCGAGGGCCCCCGCGCCGACGGTGTCGCGCATCTCGAGGTCGCTGAAGCCCCACTCCGCCTGGAGCCGGGCGCGGCGCACGGTCGGGTTCTCCGGCAGCGTGCCGCGCAGCTCCTCGACCCACTCGCGGCTCGGCGCCACGGGCACCAGGTCGGGCTCGGGGAAGTAGCGGTAGTCCTCCGCGTCGGACTTCTCCCGCCCGCTGGTGGTGATGCCGGTGTCCTCGTGCCAGTGACGGGTCTCCTGGAGGATCGAGCCGCCGCTGCTGAGGATCGCGCCGTGGCGCTGCATCTCGAAGCGCACCGCCCGCTCGATCGACCGGAACGAGTTGACGTTCTTGGTCTCGGTGCGGGTGCCGAGCACGCCGCTGCCCTTGGGCGAGAGCGAGAGGTTCACGTCGGCGCGCAGGTTGCCCTGGTCCATCCGGGCCTCGGACACGCCCAGCGCGACGATCAGCTCGCGGAGCTGGGCGACGTACGCCCGCGCGACCTCGGGCGCCTTCTCCCCCGCACCGAGGATCGGGCGGGTGACGATCTCGATGAGCGGGATGCCGGCCCGGTTGTAGTCGACCAGGGAGTAGTCGGCGCCGTGGATGCGGCCGGTGGAGCCGCCGACGTGCAGCGACTTGCCGGTGTCCTCCTCCATGTGGGCGCGCTCGATCTCCACGCGGAACGTCTCACCGTCCACGTCGACGTCCATCCAGCCGTCGAAGCAGATCGGCTCGTCGTACTGCGAGGTCTGGAAGTTCTTCGGCATGTCCGGGTAGAAGTAGTTCTTCCGGGCGAAGCGGCACCACTCGGCGATCTCGCAGTTGAGCGCGAGCCCGATGCGGATCGCCGACTCGACGGCCTTGCCGTTGACGACCGGCATCGCGCCCGGCAGGCCCAGGCAGGTCGGGCACACGCCCGCGTTGGGCTCGCCGCCGAACACGGCCGGGCATCCGCAGAACATCTTCGAGGCGGTGTTGAGCTCGACGTGGACCTCCAGGCCCAGCGCCGGGTCGTACGACGCCAGCACGTCGTCGAACGCCATGAGCTCGGTCGTGGTCGCGGTCATCGCGAGCCTCCTTCCAGGCCAGAGGCCTTGTCCAGCAGCGGGCCGCCCCACGCCTGGGTGAGCAGCGCCTCGGCGGCTGCGCCGACGCGGTAGACGCGGTCGTCGGCGAGGGCCGGCGCCAGGATCTGCAGCCCGACGGGCAGGCCGTCCTCGTCGGCCAGGCCGTTGGGCACCGAGATGCCCGGGACGCCGGCGAGGTTGGCCGGGATGGTGGCGAGGTCGTTGAGGTACATCGCCATCGGGTCGTCGAGCTTCTCGCCCAGCCGGAACGCCGTCGTCGGCGCCGTGGGCGAGACGAGCACGTCGACCTGCGCGAAGGCGGCGTCGAAGTCGCGGCTGATGAGCGTGCGCACCTTCTGGGCCTGGCCGTAGTAGGCGTCGTAGTAGCCGCTGGAGAGGGCGTAGGTGCCGAGGATGATGCGGCGCTTGACCTCGTCGCCGAAACCGGCGTCGCGGGTGGCCCGCATCACCTCCTCGGCGCTCGGGTTGCCCTCCGGGGTGACCCGGAGCCCGTAGCGCATCGCGTCGAACTTGGCGAGGTTGCTGGACGCCTCGGCCGGGAGGATCAGGTAGTAGGCCGCGAGGGCGTGCACGAAGGAGGGGCACGAGACCTCGACGACCTCGGCGCCGGCGGCGACCATCGCGTCGACCGACTCGGTGAAGCGCTGCATGACGCCGGGCTGCCAGCCCTCGCCCTGCATCTCGGTGATGACGCCGATCCGTACGCCGCTGAGGTCGCCGGTCGCGCCGGCCCGCGCCGCCTCGGTGAAGGAGGGCCACGCCTGGTCGATCGAGGTGGAGTCGCGCGGGTCGTGCCCGCCGACCACGTCGTGGAGCATCGCGGCGTCGAGGACGGTGCGGGTGACCGGACCGGCCTGGTCGAGGCTGTTGGCCAGCGCCACGAGGCCGTAGCGCGACACCCCGCCGTAGGTCGGCTTCACGCCGACGGTGCCGGTGACGGCACCGGGCTGGCGGATCGAGCCGCCGGTGTCGGTGCCGATCGCGAGCGGGGCCTCGAACGCGGCGACCGCGGCCGCGGAGCCACCACCGGAGCCGCCGGGGATCCGGTCGAGGTCCCACGGGTTGCGGGTGGGGCCGTAGGCGGAGTGCTCGGTGGAGGAGCCCATCGCGAACTCGTCCATGTTGGTCTTGCCGAGGATCGGCAGCCCGGCCTCGCGCAGCCGGGCGACCACGGTCGCGTCGTAGGGCGGGACCCAGCCCTCGAGGATCTTCGAGCCGCAGGTGGTCGGCAGGCCGCGGGTGGTCAGCACGTCCTTGACCGCGATCGGCACGCCGTCGAGCGGGCCGCGTGCCTCCCCGCGGGCGCGGCGGGCGTCGGACTCGGCCGCGTCGGCAAGGGCTCCCTCACCGTCGACGTGGAGGAACGCGTGGACGCGATCGTCGACCTCGGCGATCCGGTCGAGGTGCAGCTGGGTCAGCTCGACGCTGGTGGTCGCACCCTCGGCCAGCGCGGCGGCCAGGTCGGCCGCGGTGTCGCGCACGGTGCTCATCAGGCCTCCTCGCCCAGGATCCGCGGGACCGAGAAGCGCTGGTCCTCCACGGCCGGGGCGCCGGACAGCGCCTCCTCGGCCGTCAGCCCGGGCACCACGACGTCCTCGCGGAACACGTTGGTGAGCGGCAGCGCGTGGGACGTGGGCGGCACGTCGTCACCGGCGACACCGTTGATGGACGCGACCGACTCGAGGATGACGCTCAGCTGCGGCGCCAGGTGGTCGAGCTCGGCGTCGGAGAGGTCGATGCGGGCGAGCATGGCCAGGTGGGCCACCTCGTCGCGGGAGATCTCAGGCATGCGGGCAATCCTAGGTCCACGCCTCGCCTGCGCCCGCGGGCGGTCGGGACGGCCGTCCCGATCGTCCCGGGCCGCCGGGATCCGCGCCCCATGCGCCGGGAAGCGCCCCCGGCGAATCGTCGGTCGCACGGCGTCGGAGGGTCCGTCGCCACCGACCGGGTGACAGGGCGAGGCGATCTCGATGAGGGCACGGACAGTGATGGTGGGGCTGGCGCTGGCGCCGATCCTGGTGGGGTGCGGGTCGTCGTCACGCCTGCCGGTCCGCGACGCGGGACAGGCGGTGGCCCAGCCCGCGCCGCGGACCTCCGTCCAGGCACGCGAGGAGGCGCCGGTCCCCGAGCCGCGCGGCTCGGAGGACTGGCGGATCAGCAAGCCGGCCCTCCACGGCGAGGTCGCCGCCTACACCACCCTGGCCGGCGGCGTGCCCGGCACCCGCGTCGGTCTCAAGGTGTCGACCACCGAGGGCGGCTACGAGGTCTCGGCCTACCGGATCGGCTCCTACCCCGGCGGCACGGGCGCCTTCGTGTGGGAGTCCGGCTTCCGCCTGGGCCGGCAGCAGCCGGCGCCGCGGTACGCGTCGTACGAGCGACGCACCGTGGTCGCGCCCTGGAAGCGCGACCTGACCATCGACACCTCGACCTGGCTTCCGGGGTTCCACGTCCTGCGGCTGCGCACCGACACCGGGTTCGAGACGCTGGTCCCCTACGTCGTCACCTCACCGTCCGCGAAGGGGACCGTCGCGCTGGTCGCACCGGTGACCACGTGGCAGGCCTACAACGAGTGGGGCGGCTACAGCCTGTACGCCGGCGCGAACGGCGACCAGCCCAGCCGGGCCGTCAGCTTCGACCGGCCCTACAACGGGGCGACCGGCGCCAACGACTACCGCACGGCCGCCCTCCCGATCGTCGTCCGCGCCGAGAGGACGGGCGTGCCGCTGTCGTACTTCACCAACCTCGACCTCGACACCCGCCCGCACGCGCTGAGGGGTGCCCGCGGCTACGTGTCGATGGGTCACGACGAGTACTGGACGAACGCGATGCGTGACACCGTGCTCGACGCCCGCGACGCCGGCACCAACCTCGCCTTCCTCGGCGCGAACACGATGTACTGGCGGATCCGGCTGGAGCCGGGCCTCGAGGACCCGGCGCGCGTGGTGGTCGGCTACCGCCACTCTGCCCACCTCGACCCGCTGCGCGCACAGGGCTCGGTCGACACCACCGGGCTGTTCCGCGACCCACCCGTGCCGCGGCCGGAGCACGACCTGCTGGGCATGCAGTACGAGTGCTACCCCGTCGACACCGACTACGTCGTCGCGAGCCCGGGCTGGTGGGGCTTCCGCGGGACCGGCGTGCGCCGCGGTGACCACGTGCACGGTCTGGTCGGCCCCGAGGCGGACCGGGTCTACCCCGACGGCCGGCTCCCCCGCCCGCTGCAGGTCCTCAGCCACTCGCCGTACTCCTGCCGGGGCGTCACCACGACCACGCAGTCCGTCTACTACACCTCCCCGTCCGGGGCGGGCGTGTTCAACGCCGGCACGCTGCGGTGGGGGTGCGCGATGGTCGACCGCTGCGAGCGCCCGCTGGGCGACGCGACCGCGGAGTTCACCCGCACGGTGACCGGCACGCTGGTGGCCGAGTTCGCCCGTGGACCGGTCGGCCGGCGGCACCCGGCCCGCGACAACGTGGCTGACTTCGACCTCTCGACCGTCAACACGGTCCCCGCGAGCTGAGACATCGCGGGACGCCTTCGGCCATGATGAACGGCATGGGTCAGCCTCGACGCCACCGCGGCCGCGCGACGCTGGTGGCCGCGGCGGTGACCATGACCCTCGTCGCGCCCCTGGCCGCGGGGTGCTCGACGGGCCGCGAGGGCGACGACGACCGGTCGCCGCAGGCCGAGAACGCCGCGCTCCGGGTGCAGACGGTGTGGGGCGCCGACCGCCTCGACGAGCAGGCGCTCACCGAGCTCGAGGGCGAGGTGGGCGACGTGCTGTCGGACTACGTCGTCGAGGCGTTCCTCGGCACCTTCCCGCGCGAGGACTTCGTCCAGTCCTTCGGGGCCTTCACGAGCCGGGCCGCTCGCGAGGCGGCCGGCCAGATCGACATGCTCACCGCCGCCAGCTCCGGCGACGCCACCGCGATGCGCGCCACCGAGCTCGACGCGCGCCTCAGCTTCCTCACCCAGCGGCGCACGGTGTACGCCGGGAGCGCCGCGGTGCGCTTCTCCTTCGAGGCGACCATGGAGGACGGGTCGACCCGGCCGCTGGTGCTCGCCGGCCGGATCCTGCTCGAGGCCGACGGCGAGCGGTGGCGGATCTTCGGCTACGACCTCGACTTCGACGACGGGATCCCGGTCGGTGCGGAGACCGGGCCGGGCAACGGGTCGGAGGACGGGACGTGAGGTGGCTGCGACGCACCGCGCTCCGCCTCGCCCTGCTGGCCGGCGTCGCGCTGGCGGTGCCCACGGGCTCGGTGCACCCGACGACGATCAGCCTGACGACCATCGGCACCGCCAAGGCCGTCGACGCCGGCGAGGACTCGCTGTGGGTGCTCGCCCTCGGCTCGGAGGCGTCCGGCGGAGCGGACGTGACCGCGGGACTGACCGACGCGATCCAGCTCGTCGGCGTCGAGCCGGCGACCGGGCGGGCGGTCGCGATCGGCCTCCCCCGCGACCTCTACGTCGACCTCCCCGGCGGGCCCGCCCGCCTCAACACGGCGCTGCGCGACCACGGTCCCGAGGAGGTGGCCCGGCAGGTCGCCCTGCTCACCGACATCGAGCCCGACGTCGTGCTGGTGACCGGCTTCGACGGGTTCCTGTCGATGATGGGCACGCTCGGCGACGTCGAGGTCGACTCCCCGCTGGAGCGGTTCACGACCGAGGAGGGCGGCGTCGTCGTCCGCCGCGGGACGAACACCTTCGACGCCGAGGAGGCGCTCCTCTACGCCCGCACCCGCACCTCGCTGCCCGGCGGCAGCGACTTCGAACGCGTCGCCAACCACCAGCGGCTCCTGCTGGCGGCGCTCGAGCGGCTGAAGGCGGCCGAGGACGAGGAGGGCTTCCTGGAGAGCGTGACCCTGTCCGCCCTCGCCGGCCTCGAGACCGACATGACCCCCGGCCAGGTGTACCGCCTGGTGCAGTCGCTCACCACGATCGAGCCGCGCCGCACCACCGCGTGCATCGTCCGGGGCACCTTCGAGCGGGTCGGCGAGGCGGACGTCGTCATCCCCGACGCGCAGCAGGCGCTCGCCGTCGGCCGTGACGCCGTCGACGACCTGCGCCTCCAGGGCGGCTGCCGCGACGGCTCCTGACGGGACTGCGGGTTCAGCCCAGTCCCGCCTCACGGGCCTTCACAATGGCCTGGGCACGGTGGGCCACCTGCAGCTTGGCGAAGATGTTGCTCGCGTGGTTGCGCACGGTCTTGACCGACAGCCCCAGCTGCCGCGCGATCTCGCCGTTCTCCTTGCCCTCGGCGATCAGCCCCAGCACCACCCGCTCGCGGTCGGTCAGGTCGGGGAAGGCGTCGGCCGTGGGACGGCTCCGCGCACCGGCGAAGTAGGCCATGACCCGGTCGGCGATGCCGGGGCCGAAGATCACCTCGCCCGCCCCGACGGCCTGCACCGCCCGGGTGATCTCGCCGCGGCGCGCCCCCTTCAGCAGGTAGCCGCGGGCGCCCGCGCGCACGGCCGCGAAGACCGACTCCTCGTCCTCCATCATCGTCAGCACGACCACGCCGATGTGCGGCGACGACTGCACGATCCGGGCCGTCGCGTCGATCCCGTTGACGCGGGGCATGTGGAGGTCCATCAGGACCACGTCGGGCTGCAGGTCCAGTGCGAGGGCGATCGCCATCGCACCGTCGCCCGCCGTGCCCACGACCTCCACCCCCGGCGCCGCCGCCAGCAGCGCCTCCAGGCCCCGGCGGAACTCCTCGTGGTCGTCGGCGACCAGCACCCGGTGCGTGTCCATCGCTCGCCCTCCTACCGTTCCCCTGCAGCGCCCGACCCGTCGCCCAGCGGGAGCCGGACCCGTACGACGGTGCCGCCTCCCGGCCGCGGCGACGCCTCGAACGAGCCGCCGAGCTCCTCGGCCCGCTCACGCATCGAGGACAGGCCTACACCCGCGCGCCGCTCCGGGGCCAGACCCGAGCCCGTGTCGGCGACCTCGACGCGCAGGTCGCCGCCGTCGCGGGCCAGGACCACGGCGCAGCGGTCGGCCCCGCTGTGCCGCTGCACGTTGTTCACCGCCTCGACCACGATCCGGTAGGCCGCCACCTCCACCGCGGCCGGCAGCGGCTCGAGGTCGTCGTCCGCCTCGACGGTCCACGGCACCCGCACTCCCCCGCCTCCCGAGGCGTGCTCCGCCGCGCGGTGCCGCAGCGCCGAGACCAGGCCGAGCTGGTCGAGCGCCGGTGGCCGCAGCCCCTCCACGAGGCGTCGTACCTCGGCGATGTCCTCGCGCGCCTGGTCCGACAGGCGCGCGACGAGGTCCGCCGCCTCGGCCGGGTCCTCGTGGATGAGGTCCGAGGCGGCCTCGAGACGCATCGCCAGGGTCGCCAGCGAGGGGCCCAGCCCGTCGTGGAGGTCCCGGCGCAACCGGCGACGCTCCTCCTCGCGCGCCGCGACGAGCCGCTGGCGCGACATCTGCAGCTCGCGGTTGGCCGTCATCGCCTGCACGAGCGCGCCCACCTGGCTGCCGACGTCCTCGAGCAGGCGCCGGTCCCCCGGCCCGAACGGGTCGCGGCCGACGTCGACCTCGACCCGGAGCCGACCGAGGGTGGTGCCACCCACCACCAGGTCGATCGTCGACGGCGTGCCGTACGACGTCCCGATGGAGGTGGCGAAGGACTCGGAGGTGCCCGTGGCGAAGACGTCCACTGCGGCGAAGGAGAGGTGCAGGCGCCGCGCCAGCAGCTCGAGGGCCTCGCGCAGCACGTCCTCCGGCGCGGTCACCGGGTCCAGCCGGCGCAGGTCCGACACCACGCGGTCGGGGAAGACGCGGTCGCCGTAGACGAGCCGACGGACCAGCCGCTGCACGGCCACGGCGGCCGGGAGCAGGAGCAGCGCGAGCAGCCCGCCGGTGAGCATCGAGCCCACCGAGATGTCCGCGGCGGCGTCCACGGCACGCACCAGCGCGACGAACGCAGCGCCCACCACGACCAGCACCAGCGCCTGGACCAGGCCGCGGCGCACGCGCGGCTCGATCTCGTCGAGGTGGAACCGTGCGGCCGCGACGGCCACGCAGGCGAGCGGCACGCCGAGGGCCAGGCCGCTGAGGACGTCCCACCGCAGCGGCGTCTCCCCCGTCAGCCACACCGGCAGCTGGCCGAGGAAGACCCACGTGCCGAGACCGGCACCGACCCCGAGCAGCACCAGGCGCGTGGCCAGCACCTCGTCGCGCTGCTCGGCACGAGCGTAGGCGAGGGCGGCCGCGCCGACGAGCGCCGGGACGACCGCCCACAACGCGGGCACGGCGACCGTGGTGAGCACGTCGAGGCGGGCAGCGCGGGAGGCGGCGTCGTCGAGGGCGAGCCCGAGCCAGGCGGCGTACCCGACGAGCGGGGCGACGAGCGCGAGCACCGGCGCCCACCGCCGTTGGGGTCCCGGCAGGCGGACCAGGCAGAGCACGGCGACCACCACGGCGACCAGGCCGAGGGCAGCCATGGCCTCGCCGACGGCCTCGGGCCACACGCCACGCGAGCCCACCAGGTCGACCGCGCCCACGCCGAACGGCGTCGAGGTCAGCATCGCGGGGAGCAGCGCCGCCGCGACGAGGAAGGCACGCGTCGACCCGGCCCGGGGGCGCGCCCAGAACGCCGCGGACCCGGCGACGAGGAGGGCGAGGGCGGCGAGCACGGCCTGCCACCCGGACCGGAGTGCTGCGGCGACGGGGTACGGGACCAGGGTCACCTCGACCTGCTGGATGCGGTCCAGCGCCTCGCCCGAGCGGCGTACCTCGTAGCGCACGACGTCGCCCACCTCCCGTCCGGGCGCGTCACCGCCGGCCAGCCAGTCCTCGACCGCGCGACCGTCGACGGCCTGCACCTCGTCGCCCGGCAGCAGCGGCGTGGAGCCGAACGTGCGGGCCACCGTGAGCGACTCGACCTTCCGCGTCCCGTCCGGCAGCAGGGACGACGCCAGGCGGGTGCCGTCGGAGGGGCCGGCCGCCAGCGCGAGCAGCAGCCAGCCGACCGGGAGCGCCCACGCCGCTGCGAGCACGAGCAGCCTGCCGGTGCGGGACATGGGGGCATCGTCCCGCGCCGGGCAGGTGCGCGGAAGTGGACGCGCGGCAGCCGTGCGCTCCGCGGGTCAGCAGCTGGAGCGCTTCTCGGCCGCCTTGCAGGTGTCGTTGCCGCCGCGGCCGCGGGCGATGTCGAAGCCCTTGCCGCCGTCGAGGCGGTCGGGCTGCCGCGAGCCGGTCATCACGTCCGCGCCGCCGCGGCCGTAGATCTCCACGCGGTAGTCGGGGTTGGCGGTGACGACCTCCGAGTCGTTGCTGCCCTTGAAGATCGACAGCGTGCGGGCGGGGAGGACGACGTCGCTGAAGCCGGAGATCTTGCCCTCCAGCGTGTAGGGCTGGAGGTCGCGGATCGTGGTCTTCTTCATCTGGTCGATGCGCACCGTCGGCTTGAGCGCCGGGTTGGAGCTGGGCAGCAGGCGCAGCTTGTCCTGGCCGCCGTAGCCCTTGGCGACGAAGCCGGAGTCCACCGGCAGCGGGAAGGTCACGGTGTCGACGCCGCCGCCGCCGCGCATCACCTGGTGCAGCTCGGAGGTCGAGGTCAGGGCGTCCTCGCCCGTCCGACCGACGAGGGTGTCGGAGCCGGACGTGCCGCTGAGGGAGTCGTCGCCGGCCTCGCCGTAGAGCCGGTCGTTGCCCAGGGCGCTGCTGGTGTCGGCGACGATGGTGTCGTCACCGCCGCGTCCGAAGACGGTGTCGTCGCCACCACGGGCGTAGATCGCGTCGTCGCCGTTGGTGCCCTTGATGGTGTCGCCGAGCTCGGAGCCGGCGACGCGGATGCCGCGGCTGTAGCCGGTGACGGTGTCGCTGCCGTTGGCGGTGATCGTCACGGTCGCCGCGGCGCGGAAGTCCACCACGACCGGCGCCGGGGCGTCGGCGTACGACACCCCGTCGAGGATGCGGGTCGTGCCCTCGCTGGCCTGCCGGAAGTCGAAGCCGAGGTCGATCGTGTCGTCGCCGAGCCCGCCGGAGATGGTGTCGCCCTTCATCACCGTGCGGCCGAACTGGTCGAGCCTGACCAGGTCGGCCTCGCCGTAGAGCCGGTCGTTGCCCTCGCCGCCGACGATGACGTCGGCACCGTCACCACCGCAGACCACGTCGTTGCCACCGCCGCCGCGGATCGTGTCGTTGCCGCCGCGGGCGACGATGACGTCGCGCTGCGGGGTGCCGTTGATCGTGTTGGCCTTGTTGGTGCCCACGATCGTGGCCTTCAGCCCGGCGCACGTGGGGGCGGCCGCGTGGGCCAGGGGCGCGACGGCGACCGGGGCGGCGATGCCCGCGGCGGCCACGAGCGCGGGGACGAGTGATCGGACGAGACGCATGCTGACTCCCAAGGAATAGTCGTTCCGGGTCTCCTACCGCATCCTGCGTCGCTCAAACCCCGCGCGCCACCCGAGTCCCGCGCAAACCCCGGGTCACGGCTGGGTCGACAGTCCGTCCGGGCCCTTCTCCAGGAGCGTGGTGAACTGCGCCTCGTCGAGGATCCGCAGACCGAGCTGCTCGGCCTTGTCGGCCTTCGAGCCGGCGTTCTCGCCGACCACGACGTAGTCGGTGTTCTTGGAGACCGAGCCGGCCGCCTTGCCGCCGCGACTGATGATCGCCTCCTTCACCGAGTCGCGGGTGTAGTGCTGCAGCGAGCCGGTCGCGACGATGGTGAGCCCCTCGAGCGTGCGGGCCACCGACGCGTCGCGCTCGTCGGCCATGGACACCCCGTCGGCCTCCCACGCGTCGACGATCGCGCGGTGCCAGTCGACCTCGAACCAGGCGATCACGGCCTCCGCGATCGTGGGTCCCACCCCCTCGGCCGCGGCGAGCTCCTCCTCGGTGGCGGCGCGGATCGCGGCCATCGACTCGAACTCCTGGGCCAGCGCACGGGCGGCCGTCGGGCCGACGTGGCGGATGGACAGCGCGACCAGCACCCGCCACAGCGGGACCTGCTTGGCCTTGTCGAGGTTGGCGGCGAGGCGCTCGCCGTTGGCCGACAGCTGCGGACCCTCCTCCCCCTTCTTCGGCGCCCGGGTGAACAGCGGCGCCTTGAGGAGCTGCTCACGGGTCAGCGAGAACAGGTCGCCCTCGTCGGTGATCACGCCGGCGTCGATGAGCGCGGAGGCCGCTTCGTAGCCGAGTCCCTCGATGTCGAAGGCGCCGCGCCCGGCCACGTGGAACACCCGCTCGCGGACCTGGGCCGGGCAGTGCTGGTGGTTGGGGCAGCGCAGGTCCTTGTCGCCCTCCTTCTGCTCGGCCAGCCGGGTGCCGCAGGACGGGCAGTCCTCCGGCATCACCCACTTCTCGAGGCCCTCGGGGCGCAGGCCGAGCACCGGCCCGACGATCTCGGGGATCACGTCGCCGGCCTTGCGGAGCACGACGGTGTCGCCGGGACGCACGTCCTTGCGCTCCACCTCGTAGCGGTTGTGCAGGGTGGCGTTCTCGACGGTCGAGCCGGCCACCTTCGTCGGCTCCATCACGCCGTAGGGGGTGACCCGGCCGGTGCGGCCGACGTTGACCCGGATGTCGAGCAGCTTGGCGTTGACCTCCTCGGGCGGGTACTTGAAGGCGATGGCCCACCGGGGTGCTCGCGACGTCGAGCCCATCCGGCGCTGGAGGGCGACCTCGTCGACCTTCACCACGACTCCGTCGATCTCGTAGGGGACGATCGAGTGGCGGTGCTCGCCGGCGTGCTCGATGTAGGCCTCCACGTCCTTGAGCGTCGGCACCACCCGGACCTGGTCGGAGGTCGGCAGCCCCCACGCCGCGAGCGCCTGGTAGGCGTGGGACTGGGCGACCGGCTCGAAGCCGCGCCGCTCGCCGATGCCGTGGCAGACCATGCCGAGCGCACGGCTGGCGGTCACGCGCGGGTCCTTCTGGCGCAGCGAGCCGGCCGCGGCGTTGCGCGGGTTGGCGAAGGCCGGTCGGCCCGCCTCGGTCATCGAGACGTTGAGCCGCTCGAACGCCTCCACGGGGAGGAACACCTCGCCCCGGACCTCGAGCAGGGACGGCACCGGGAACTCGTCGGTGCCGGTGAGGCGGTGGGGCACCGAGTCGATGGTCTTGACGTTGGGGGTCACGTCCTCACCGGTGCGACCGTCGCCCCGGGTCAGCGCGCGGACCAGGCGACCGTCCTCGTAGAGCAGGTTGATCGCGAGGCCGTCGACCTTGAGCTCGCACAGCAGGTCGGGAGCCGACAGTCCCTCGCGCTGGAGGCGGGAGTACCACGCCTCGAGCTCGTCGTAGGAGAAGGCGTTGTCGAGGCTCTCCATCCGCTGGAGGTGGTCGACGGCGGTGAACTCGGTCGACACCGCGCCGCCGACCTTCTGGGTCGGCGAGTCAGGGGTCCGCAGCTCGGGATAGCCCTCCTCGAGCGCCTCGAGCTCTCGCAGCCGGGCGTCGAAGTCGGCGTCGGAGAGGGTGGGGTCGTCGAGGACGTAGTAGCGCCAACGCGCGTCCTCGACCTGCTCGCTGAGCTCCTGGTGGCGCTCGCGCGCCTCGGGCGTGGCGCTGGCGACCTGGGGCTCGTCGGCGGGCTCGTCGGCGGGACTCGCGGGACTCATGGGACACAGTCTGCCGCCCCCCTCCGACACCCGGCGTACGCCCTCGCCGTGCCGCGCGGGACGGCACTGGTCTGGACCGGATGAAACGCGTTTGTTCCATCCGTGCGTCCGGGCTACGCTCGTGACGAAACGGAACCGTTTCGTTTCATTCTCTCGTCGACCCGATCCCGGAGAGGACGCATGACCCCCATCGAAGCCGGCACCCGCCCCCGCGTGGAGGGCGAGCGCGAGCAGGAGATCCTCGGCGCCACCCTCGAGGTGCTCGCCGAGGTGGGCTACGACCTGCTCACCATGGACGCCGTCGCGACCCGGGCGAAGGCCTCGAAGGCCACCCTCTACCGACGGTGGCGGGGCAAGCCCGAGCTCGTCGTCGCGGCAGTCACCTACCACCACAGCACGACGACCACCGTGCCCGACACCGGCACGCTGCGCGGAGACCTCCTCGCCGCCTACTGCGGCAGCGGTGGCATCGACGATCCCCGCGCCCAGGCGGTCCTCGCGGCCGTGGTGACCGCCATGGGGCGCGACCCGGAGTTCGCCGAGGTCTACCGCCGCGACTTCATCGGCCCCAAGGTCGCCGCGTCGCGCACGATCTACGAACGGGCCCGCCAGCGCGGCGAGGTCCACCCCGACGTCGACCTCACCATCCTCGCGCCGTCGCTGGCCGGGATCGTGCTGCACCGGGCGTTCCTGCTCGGCGACGTCGTCACGCCCGAGCTGATCGGCCGGATCCTCGACGAGGTGATCCTCCCGGCCGCCCGCTGCGGCCCGCTCACCGACCGGGCGCACACCCCACTGTCAGACCCTTCCGCTTCACTCGACCCGACCCACGAACCCTGAGGAATCACATGACCGACCTGGCTCCGGTTGCCGACGAGGTGACCCCCGAGCAGCACAAGCGCCTGCGCTGGGCCCTCGTGCTCATCTCCCTGGCGCAGCTGATGGTGGTGCTCGACAGCACCATCGCCAACATCGCCCTGCCGTTCATCGGCAACGACCTGTCCATCGAGCAGGCCAACCTGCAGTGGATCGTCACCGGCTACGCCCTGACCTTCGGCGGCTTCCTGCTCCTCGGCGGCCGGCTGGCCGACCTGATGGGCCGACGCCTCATCTTCATGGCCGGCGTGCTGCTCTTCGCCGTCGCCTCGCTCGTGGGCGGCTTCGCCCAGAACGAGGCCATGCTGCTCGGCGCCCGTGCCTTCCAGGGCCTCGGCGCCGCACTGGCCTCGCCCGCCGCGCTCGCCCTGATCGCCACCACGTTCCCGGCGGGCAAGGAGCGCAACCGCGCCTTCGCGGTGTACGCCGCGATGGCCGGCGTCGGTGCCGCCGTCGGCCTGATCCTGGGCGGCTGGCTCACCGGCCTCGACTCCCCGCTCGGCATCGAGGGCTGGCGCTACACCTTCCTCATCGTCGTCCCGATCGGCCTCGGCGCCGCGTTCTTCGCGCCGCGCTTCTTCGACGAGTCCGAGCGCCACGAGGGCGAGCTCGACATCCCGGGCGCGTTCACCGGCACGGCCGGCCTGCTCGCCATCGTGTTCGGCCTGAGCCGCGCGGGCCAGGAGGAGTACGGCTGGGGCGCCACCAGCACCATCCTCAGCCTCGCCCTCGGCGTGGCCCTGCTCGCGCTGTTCATCGTCGTCGAGACCCGGGTCCAGCACCCGCTGCTGCCGTTCCGGATCTTCGCCAGCCGCAACCGCGCGGTCGCCTTCGCGGTCATGATGATCATCCCGGCGGCCATGTTCGCGATGTTCTTCTTCCTGTCGCTGTTCATCCAGCTCGTGGTGGGCTACTCCCCGCTCCACACCGGCTTCGCGTTCCTGCCGTTCTCGATCGCGATGATCATCTCCGCGACCGCGGCGTCCAAGCTCGTCAGCACGGTCGATCCCCGCTTCCTGTCCGGCATCGGCACGATCCTCTCCGCCACGGCGCTGTTCGGCTTCAGCCGCCTCGACGTGCCCGACAGCGCCACCGGGATCCTCGACGCCGTGGCCGGCGGCGGCCACCTCGGCGACGGCGTGAACTACTGGACCCACGTCCTGCCGTTCATCGTGCTGATGGCCTTCGGCATGGGGCTCAACTTCGTCCCGCTCACCCTGGTCGCGGTGCACCGCCTCCGCGCGCAGGACTCCGGCATCGGCTCGGGCGTGCTCAACACCATGCAGCAGGTCGGCGGCGCGCTGGGGCTGGCCACGCTCAGCACGGTCGCCCTGCACTTCTCGCAGTCGCGGACCGAGGAGATCGCCCCCCAGCTGGGCGCCGCGGCCCAGGGCCAGCTCACGCCCGACCAGCTCGGTCCGATCGCCGGGATCGTGGGCTTCGCCGACGGCGCCACGAGCGCCTTCCTGGTCGGCTCGATCATGATGCTGGCGGCCTCGGCGATCGTGTGGATCTTCCTCGACGTCCACCACGACGAGCTCGCCACCGACGACGCGCCGGAGGGCGTGGCCGTGCACTGAGGCACCGCCCCGACCACCTGCGAGGGAGGATCTCCGGTGACGGAGGTCCTCCCTCTGCGCTCCCCCACCCATCCGCGACCGTCCCTGCTCCGAAGGAGACGCGTGAATGACCCGCTCCTGACGACGTACGACGCCCCGGGCCGGCCCCGCGCGGTCGCCCTCGTCCTGCACGGCGGCAAGCCGCGCTCGCGCCAGGCGATCGACGGACGCAGCGCCTCGTGGCGACGCGCGCTGTGGCTCCAGCGCAGCATCGCGCGACCGGCGCACGAGGCCGGCGTCGGCGTCTGGCTGGTCCGCTACCGCGAACGCGGGTGGAACGACGGCGACCGCCTCGACGACGCCCGGTGGGCCCTCGGCCGGGTCCGCGCCACGCACGACGACGTGCCCGTGGTGCTCCTCGGCCACTCGATGGGTGCGCGTGTCGCGGTCCACGTCGCCGACGACCCGTCGGTGGTCGGGGTGGTGGGGCTGGCGCCGTGGTGGTCGGCCCAGGACCCCGTCGAGACCCTGGCCGGGCGGGTGCTGCACGCCGCTCACGGCCGGCGCGACCGCATCACCTCCTTCGGTGAGACCGCCCGCTACGTCGAACGGGCTCGCACGGTGGCCGACGGCGCCGACCTGCGCGACATGGGTCCGCTCGGCCACTACATGCTCACCGCGTCCGCACA
>JAYSEC010000046.1:0-18294 GCA_041914085.1 Nocardioides sp. | reverse complement strand
CCGACGTCGTCGTCGGCTCGTCCCAGCGCTTCGGCGTACCCCTCTTCTACGGCGGACCCCACGCCGGGTTCATGTCCGTCTCGGCCGGCCTCGAGCGGCACCTGCCCGGCCGGCTCGTGGGCGTCTCGGTGGACGCCGAGGGCCGTCCCGCCTACCGCCTCGCGCTCCAGACCCGCGAGCAGCACATCCGCCGCGACAAGGCGACGTCCAACATCTGCACCGCGCAGGTGCTGCTCGCTGTCGTCGCCTCCATGTACGCCGTCTACCACGGCCCCGAGGGCCTGCGGCGGATCGCGCGGCGCACCCACGACCACGCCTCCCGCATCGCGGCTGCCCTGCGAGCCGGGGGAGTGGAGGTCGTCAACGACACCTGGTTCGACACGCTGACCGTGGCGGTGCCCGGCCGCGCCGGCGAGGTCGTCGCGGCCGCGCGCACCATGGGGCTGCACCTGCGCCTGATCGACGACGACCACGTCGGCCTGTCGACCAGTGAGCGCACGTCGGCGTCGACCGTCGCCGCGGTGCTGCGCTCCTTCGGGGTCGCCGCCGTGGACGAGGCCCCTGCGAGCGGGCTGCCCGAGGAGCTGCACCGCACCACGGACTTCCTCACCCACGAGGTCTTCCACGCCCACCACAGCGAGACCCAGATGCTGCGCTACCTGCACAAGCTCTCGGGCCGCGACTACGCGCTGGACCGCGGCATGATCCCGCTCGGCTCGTGCACCATGAAGCTCAACGCGACCACCGAGATGGAGCCGGTCAGCCTGCCAGGGTTCGCCGACCTGCACCCGTTCGCCCCGGCCCAGGACGCCACCGGCTACCGCGAGCTCGTCGACGACCTCGAGTCGTGGCTCGCGGAGGTCACCGGCTACGACAAGGTCTCCGTGCAGCCCAATGCCGGCTCCCAGGGCGAGCTGGCCGGCCTGCTGGCGATCCGCGGCTACCACCGTGCCAACGGCGACCTCGACCGCAACATCTGCCTGATCCCGTCGTCGGCCCACGGGACCAACGCCGCCTCCGCCGTGATGGCCGGCATGAAGGTCGTGGTGGTCAAGGCCTCCGACGACGGGTCGGTCGACCTCGACGACCTGCGCGCCAAGTGCGACGAGCACGCCGAGACCCTCGCCGCGATCATGGTGACCTACCCCTCGACCCACGGGGCCTACGAGGACACGATCACCGACCTCTGCAAGATCGTCCACGACCACGGCGGCCAGGTCTACGTCGACGGGGCCAACCTCAACGCGCTGCTCGGCTATGCGCGCCCCGGCGAGTTCGGCGGCGACGTGTCCCACCTCAACCTGCACAAGACGTTCTGCATCCCGCACGGCGGCGGCGGCCCGGGCGTGGGTCCGGTCGCCGTGCGCGAGCACCTGGCGCCGTACCTCCCCTCCCACGGGTGGCACCCCGACGCCGAGAAGCGCCAGGGCATCGGCCCGATCAGCGCGGCGCCGTACGGCTCGGCGGGCATCCTGCCGATCACCTGGGCCTACATCCGGATGATGGGCGCGCAGGGACTGACGCGCGCCACGGCCGTGGCGGTCCTGTCCGCCAACTACATCGCCCAGCGCCTGGGTGAGCACTTCCCGGTGCTCTACCGCGGCCACGGCGACCTGGTGGCGCACGAGTGCATCCTCGACCTCCGCGGACTGACCAAGGCGAGCGGCGTCACCGTCGACGACGTGGCCAAGCGGCTGGTCGACTACGGCTTCCACGCGCCGACGATGTCGTTCCCCGTCGCGGGCACGCTCATGGTCGAGCCGACCGAGTCCGAGGACCTCGCTGAGATCGACCGGTTCTGCGAGGCGATGATCGCCATCCGCGGTGAGATCGCCCGCGTCGAGGCCGGCGAGTGGACACCCGAGGACTCGCCGCTGCGCCACGCCCCGCACACGGCCCGCGCTCTGGTGGGCGAGTGGGATCGCTCCTACGCCCGCGAGGTCGCGGTCTTCCCGCAGGGCATCGACCCCGACAAGTACTGGCCGCCGGTCGCCCGGATCGACCAGGCCTACGGCGACCGCAACCTGGTCTGCGCCTGCCCCCCGCCGGAGGCGTTCGCGCAGGACTGACCCCCGCAGCGGGGGAGAGGCCCTAGGGTCTCCGGGGTGAGCGACCAACGTCAGCGCCTGCTGGACGTCGCGCAGGCCGAGGGCCGGCTGACGTCGGTGGTCGGCGCCGTCTTCGACCGGTACGGCGCGGTGTGGGCCGGCGGGGCGGGGCAGGCGCCCGGCCTCGACGGCCAGTACCGCATCGGCTCGATCACCAAGACCCTCACCGCGGTGCTCGTCATGCAGGCGCGCGACGAGGGGCTGCTCGAGCTGTCCGACCCGCTGTCGGCGCACCTCGGGGACGTCGGCTACGGCGAGGTGACCGTGCGCGACGCGCTCGCCCACACCTCGGGCATGCAGAGCGAGCCGCGCGGGCCGTGGTGGGAGCGCAGCCGCGGCACCGACTTCGCCACCCTCGCCGCAGGCAACGACGGGACCGGGCGGGTGGCGCGGCCGGGGGAGTGGTTCCACTACTCCAACCTCGGCTACGGGCTGCTCGGCGAGGTGGTCGCCCGCCGGTTCGGCGCCCCGTGGCGGCGGCTGGTCGCCGACCGGCTGCTCGGCCCGCTGGGGATGCGGACGACCTCGTACCTCCCTCGTCCCGGGGCGCAACCGGGGTGGAGCGTGGACCACTTCACCGGGATCCGCGTCCACGAGCCGCTCACCGACACCGGCGCGATGGCGCCGGCCGGGCAGCTGTGGTCCACGCTCGGCGACCTCGTGACGTGGGGTCAGGTGCTCGCCGGGGCGCGCCCGGACGTGCTGGCCCCAGCGACGCTCGCGGAGATGCAGCAGCCAGTGACCCCGGACTACGGCCTCGGCCTGATGCTCGGCCTCCACCCGGGCGGCCGCCTGGTGGGTCACAACGGGTCGATGCCCGGCTTCCTCGCCGCCCTGCACGTCGACCCGGGCAGCGGCATCGGCGCCGTGGTGCTCGCGAACGCCACCACGGGCATCGACCCGCGCGAGCTCGCCGTCTCGCTCATCGAGGGCGACCCCGACGCCGACGACGACCGGCCTCCACCTTGGCGGCCGACGGTGGCGCTCCCCGCCGAGGTGCACGGGGTCCCGGGCCTGTGGTTCTGGGGCAACACGGCCTACGACGTGCGCTGGCACAACGACGGGCTCGAGCTCCGGGCGATGGCGCGGGGCGGCGTGGTGACCGACCGGTTCGAGGTCGTCGACGGGTCCCTGGTCGGCGTGCTCGGCTACCACCGCGGCGAGCGGCTCGACGTCGTACGCCGTCCGGACGGGTCGATCCGCAACCTGGAGTGCGCGACGTTCGTCTACACCCGGACGCCGTACGACGCCGACGTCGACATCCCGGGCGGACACCCGCGCTAGGGTCTGCCCACGCCAACGTCTCGGGGGAGATCACATGCACGACGCACCAGCCCGCGCTGCCATCGTGGTGGCCGTCCTGCTCGCCTTCTGCGCCACGCTGCTGACCGGCGGCAGCGCGAGCGCCGCGGAGCGACGCCAGGACGGACTGACGGGCTACGCCTTCGACGCGCGCTGCGCCCCGACGCAGGAGCAGATGGACGCCTGGCTGTCGTCCTCGCCGTTCTGGGGCGTCGGGGTCTACATCGGCGGGTCCATGGCGTCGTGCCGCCCGACCGCCACGGACCCGGGCCAGCCGCACCTCGACGGCACCTGGGTCGCCCGGCAGCGGGCCGCCGGATGGCGTGTGCTGCCGATCTGGGTCGGCCCGCAAGCGGCGTGCCACACGTCCTACGGCGACCTGATCGACCCGAACCCCGCAGGGGACTACGCGGCCGCCGACGCGCAGGGTCGCGCGGAGGCCACGGCGGCCGTGGCGCGGGCCCGCGAGCTCGGGCTGCCCGCCGGGACGACGCTGTGGTACGACCTCGAGGGCGGCTTCGACGTGGCCGACGACGACTGCCGGCGCTCCGCGCTCCGGTTCCTCAGCGGCTGGACCTCGGCGCTGCACGCGCTCGGCCACCGCTCCGGCGTCTACTCGAGCGTGTCGGCCGGTATCCACGCGCTCGACAACGCCGACAACCTGTCCCCGGGCTCGTACGAGATGCCCGACCAGGTCTGGTACGCCTGGTACAACGGGCGCGCCGACGTCGAGGTCGACCCGCAGTGGGTGCGCGCGAGCAGCTGGGCGGGCGAGCGCGTCCACCAGTACGAGGCGCACACCACCGCGACGTACGGCGGCGTCGCCCTCACCATCGACCGGAACTTCCTCGAGCTCGACGGCGGGTCCCGGCTGCCCCGGTCGCTCCTCGCCTGTGGCCGCACGCGCCTCGACTTCGGCGCCTACCCGCGCCTCCGCACCGGCAGCAAGGGTGACCGCGTCGCGGCGCTGCAGTGCCTGCTGAGGAAGAACGGCCGCTACCGCGGGAAGCTCGACGGCCGGTACGACCGCGACGTGGTGCGTGCCGTGACGACCTACCAGCGCCGCCACGACCTGCGTCGGACCGGCAAGGCCGACCGGGCCACGTGGATGGCGCTGTTCGCCCAGGGCTCGGGGCCGCTGATGAAGGTCGGTTCGGCGGGGGAGTCCGCGCTGCGTCTCCAGCGGGCGCTGCGCGCCTCCGGGGCGCGCTCGGTGAGGGTGGAGGGGGTGGTCGACGACCGGACCGCCAAGGCCGTGGCCCGCTTCCAGCGACGTGTCGGGCTCGACCCCACTGGCGTCGTCACGCCCGAGACGTGGGTCGCGCTCCAGACCGGAGCGCACTGACCTTCGTCTTTCCCGCCCGGCGGCGTCGTCGGGCGCTAGTGTGGCCGCCGCGCACCAGCATCCACCAGAGGGGGAATGGGCATGGGTCTCTTCCAGGCCGTCAGCGGAGCCGTCGGCGGGACGCTCGCCGACCAGTGGCTCGACTTCCACGGCGTGCCGGACGGGCTGCCCGCCACGGCCGCGCTGTTCCCGGCGGTGGCCAAGGGCCAGAACGCCGACCGCGGCAGCAACACCCGCGGTTCCGACGGGGTGATCACCAACGGCTCGAAGATCGTCGTGCCCGAGGGCTACGGCCTCGTCCTGCTCGAGGACGGCGCGTTCACCGGGTTCGCCGCCGAGCCCGGCGGCTACATCTGGGACTCCGACGAGACCGCCTCGCAGTCGGTCTTCTCCGGGGGCGGGCTGGTCGACTCGATCGTCAGGCAGAGCTGGGAGCGCTTCAAGTTCGGCGGCCGCCCCGGCTCGCAGCAGACCGCGATCTTCGTGGCGCTCAAGGAGCTCCCGAACAACCGGTTCGGCACCCAGTCGGAGATCTACTGGGACGACGCCTTCCTCAACACCCAGGTCGGCGCCATCACCCGCGGCACCTACACGCTGAAGATCACCGACCCGCTGACCTTCATCCGCAACTTCGTGCCCGCCTCGGTCATCGGCGGTCGCGCCGTCTTCGACTTCACCGACATCGACAACCCGGCCGGCGAGCAGCTGTTCAACGAGGTCGTCGGCTCGCTCGCGCCCGCGTTCTCGATGTACACCAACGACCCCGCCAAGGGGAACCGGATCGCGCGGCTCCAGCAGGACTCCGTCGGCTTCGCGCAGTCGCTCTCCGCGGCCGTCGAGGAGAACTACCGCTGGCGCACCGACCGCGGACTCGAGATCGTCAAGACCGCCATCATCTCCATCGAGTACGACGAGAACACCCGCGAGCTGCTCCGCAACGTCCAGCGGGCCGACGCGCTGTCGGGCTCGCGCGGCAACTCGAACCTCCAGGCGTCGGTGGCCGCGGGGATCGAGGCAGCCGGTGAGAACGCGGGGCCGGGCGGCCTGGTGGGCATGGGCATGGCCACCGGCGGCATGGGCCTCGGCGGCCTGCAGCAGCCGACCACGCCGCAGGGTCAGCAGCCGCCCGCCGCGGCACCTGCTGCGGCGCCGGCGCCGGTGGAGCCCGCCGCCGAGGACCCGATGGCGATGCTCAAGCGCGCCAAGGACATGCTCGACGCCGGCCTCATCACCCAGGAGGACTACGACGCGGTCAAGGCGAAGGCCCTCGGCCTCTGAGGCTCGCGACATGACCCAGGACGCAGCCGGGGGTGCTCCGGCGCCCCGCGACCCCGACGGGCCCGTCTTCGACGGCCCGCCGCTGTCGCTGGAGGAGGAGCTGGCCGCCGCGCGCGCCGAGCCCGAGCCCGGCCCCGACATCGAGACGGTGAACGAGTCGCTGGCCGACGGCGTGAACCGCTGCCCGCGGTGCGGCTCCACCGACGTACGCCTGCGCGGGTCGACGGGGATGCTGATCTGCCTGTTCTGCCGCCACGAGTGGCAGGAGGCCCGCGTCGAGGAGGAGCTCGGCCTCGGCGAGGGGATCGACGACCTCCGCGGGACGGTGGTCGCCGGGGGAGCGCGCGACATCGCCGCCGACGCCGACGACGTGCTCACCCTCAAGTGTGGCGGCTGCGGCGCCGAGGTCGTCGTGGACACCGCGCACGCGATGAACGCGCGCTGCCACTGGTGCCGGCACACGCTCAACGTCAACCAGCAGCTCCCCAACGGCGCGGTCCCCGACGCGGTGCTGCCGTTCCGCCTCACGCACGCCGAGGCGGTCGAGCGGATCCGGGAGTTCGCCTCCAAGCGGCGGCTCTTCGCGCACCCGCGCTTCAAGGCGGAGTTCGTCCCCGAGAACGTCCTCGGGGTCTACCTCCCCTACCTCGTCATCGACGCCAACGTCCGCACGTCGTACGACGGGGTGGGGGAGGTGCAGACCCGCCGCTGGACCGAGAAGCAGGGCGACAGCAGCGTCACCTACTACGCCGCGGACGTCTTCCGGGTCGACCGCTCGGTCGCCTTCACCGTCGACGACCTCACCATCGAGGGCTCGGCCGACCGTGCGGCGATGGACGGCTCGACCACGAACAACATCGTCAACACCGTCCTGCCGTTCGACACGAAGAACGCGGTGAGGTGGAACTCCAGCTACCTCGTGGGCTTCACCAGCGAGAAGCGCGACCTCGACGTGGGCGACCTGCAGCCCGTGCTGGAGGACCAGCTCCTCTCCATCGGCCGCTCGCAGGTCGAGCCGTCGCTCGCCGAGTTCGACCGCGGGGTCCGGTGGGAGAGCGAGCAGATCGACGTGGGCGGCTCGCGGTGGGTGTCGATGTACCTGCCCGTGTGGCTCTACTCCTACCACCAGGAGGACTCCGGCATGCTGCACTACATCGCGGTCAACGCCCGGACCGGCGAGACGATGGGCAGCATCCCGGTGTCGCGGTGGCGGCTCACCCTTGCCGCGCTGACGGTCGGCACCGTCCTCGAGGGCATCGCCGGTGCGCTCCTGGTGGCGTGGGCATGAGCGCCTTGGTCAGCGCGGCCGTGCTCGACGTCGTCTTGATGGTCAGCTCGGACGACCCGCCGGTGTGGCTCCTCGCGGCGGGCCCGGCGGGCGCGGTGGCGACGTACTGGGCACTGTTCCGCTACTACCGCAACACCGACAAGTCGCACGCCTACGAGCGCGACACCATCATCGACGCCCAGCCGGTGCAGGGCGGCCGGGAGAAGATCGACCACATCTCCAAGACCCGCAGGTCCGGCATCGACGGCGACAACAGCCGCGACCACCGGCGTCGGGTGCAGCGGCTGCGGTGAGCCGGCCGCCGGTCGCCGTCAGACCCCCTGCGAGACGCTCGACATGTTGAAGTCGGGGATCCGCAGCGCCGGGGTGGCGGTGCGGGAGAAGTAGTCGTCGCCCCACTCGCGGCTGAAGCTCGGCACCGTCGTGGTGGCCGCGCTGAACCGGTTGAGGAGCTCGATCGGGCTCTCGTTCCAGCGGAAGTTGTTGGCCGCACCCACGATCTCGCCGTCCTCGACGACGTAGACGCCGTCGCGGGTGAGCCCGGTGAGCAGCATGGTCTGTGGGTCGACCTCGCGGATGTACCAGAGGCAGGTCAGCAGGAGCCCACGCTGCGTGCCGGCGACCAGGTCGTCGATGGTCCCGGCGCCGTCGCCGACCTCGAGGACGAGGTTGTCGATCATCGGCGTGACGGGCTGGCCGGTCATCGCGGCGGAGTGCCGGGTCTGCAGCAGGCCGGTGAGGAGCCCGTCGCGGATCCAGTCGGTGCGCTCGAGGGGCAGGCCGTTGTCGAAGACCGAGTCGGTGTTGTCCGAGGCCCCGGCGACCACGAACGGCGCGCACTCGAGGCCGGGGTACGCCGGGTCGGAGAAGAGGCTGACGCCGGGTGCCGCGACCTTGTCGTGGATGCGGGTGCCACCGCCGCGACGGCTGTAGACGGACTCGCCCTCGTGCGCCACGCGTGCGCCCGCGCCCCAGTAGGCGTCGATCATCAGGTCGGCGACCGACGACGGGGGCAGGATCGTGTCGTAGCGTCCGGCGGGCAGGTCGATGCGTCGCTCCGCCCAGGCCAGTCGCTGGGCCACCTCCGCCGCCATGGCGGACGCGTCGACGTCGCGGAAGTCGCGGGTGGCGCCGCCCACCCACGCGCTGCGGGTCAGGGAGGAGTCCTTGGCGGTGCAGGCGTAGTGCCCGGTGGGCTGGACGTGCCGCAGCCGCAGCCCGCGGGTGGAGCCGAGGTAGGTCGTGGTGACGTCGTGGTTGACGAAGCCGTAGAGGAGCCGCTGCTCGGCGCCCGCCTGGCCGAACGCCTCGCCCAACGCAGGGGCGAAGGTGTCGTAGACGCCGATGTCGGTGGTCGCCGGCTCGACGTCCCAGTCGGCGGAGGTGGCGTCGGCGACCAGGTCGGCGGCGTCCTCCGCGGGCGACCCGGCGCGGGCCGCCGCGTCGGCCGCCTCCACGAGGGCGGTGACCTGGTCGGTCGTGGCGGCGCTGCCGGACACCGACCCGGTGGCGATGCCGCCGGGGACGGACGCGAAGCTGACCACGGTGACCGACATCTCGGTCATCACGCCGTTGGTGGTGAGCGTGTTGTTGGCCCAGCGCAGGTTGGCGCTGGTGACGTCACGGACGATCGCGATGCAGTCGTCGGCGGTCGAGGTCGCGAGCGCGTGCTCGACCAGCTGCTGCGCGGTGCTGCCGGGGGAGGTCGTCATCAGTTGCCTGCCTCGTCGATGGTGTTGAGGATGTTGACCCCGCGGAACAGCGCGGAGGGGCAGCCGTGGCTGACCGCCGCGACCTGGCCGGGCTGGGCCTTGCCGCAGTTGAACGCGCCGCCGAGCACCCACGTGTCGGGGCCGCCCACCGCTTCCATGGACCCCCAGAAGTCGGTGGTCGTGGCCTGGTAGGCGACGTCGCGCAGCATCCCGTCGAGCCTGCCGTCGGTGATCTTGTAGAACCGCTGGCCGGTGAACTGGAAGTTGAACCGCTGCATGTCGATGGACCACGACTTGTCGCCCACGACGTAGATGCCCCGCTCCACGCGGGAGACGAGGTCCTCGGTGGTGAGGTCGTCGGTGCCGGGCATCAGCGAGACGTTGGCCATCCGCTGGATGGGGATGTGGCCGGGGGAGTCGGCGTAGGCGCAGCCGTTGGAGCGACCGTCGTTGAGCTCCGGCTTGAGGTGGCCCATGGACCGGTCGAGCTGGTAGCCGACGAGGACACCGTCGCGGACGATGTCCCAGGCCTGCGTCTGCACCCCCTCGTCGTCGTACCCGACGGTGGCCAGCCCGTGCTCCTGGGTGCGGTCGCCGCGGACGTTCATCACCGGGGAGCCGTACTGGAGCGTGCCGAGCTTGTCGTAGGTGGCGAACGACGTGCCGGCGTAGTTGGCCTCGTAGCCCAGGGCGCGGTCGAGCTCGGTGGCGTGGCCGATGGACTCGTGGATGGTGAGCCAGAGGTTGGACGGGTCGACGACGAGGTCGTAGGTCCCGGCCTCGACGCTGGGTGCCCTGAGCTTCTCGGCCAGCAGCTCGGGGACCTCGGCGAGCTCGGCGTCCCAGTCCCAATGGGCGCCCGAGAGGTACTCCCAGCCGCGTCCGACGGGAGGTGCGATGGAGGCCATCGAGTCGAAGATCCCGGTCTCGGCGTCCTCACCGGTCGCCTCGAACCCGGGCTGGATCCGCACCCGCTGCTGGGTGGTGCGGGTGCCCGTGAGGTCGGCGTAGTACTTGTTCTCCTGCACCTGCTGCAGGAAAGCGGTCGCGTGCGCGACCGCGGACCCGGTGCGCAGCCGCTCGGTCCAGTCGACCAACAGCGCGGCCTTCTCCGGGGTGGGGACCTCGAGCGGGTTGACGTCGTAGCCCGAGACCCACGTGACGTCGTCGTGCACCGGCTCGGGAGCCAGCTCGACGGGCACGGTCGTCATGGCCGCGGCGACCTTGGCGACCGCGACCGCGGTCTCGGCGACGCGTCGCGCCTCCTCGTCGGTCAGCACGACGCCGGAGGCGAAACCCCAGGCGCCGCCGTGGACGACCCGGACCGCGAAGCCGAGGTCCTCGGCGTCACTGGCCGTCTGCAGCACGCCGTCGCGCGCACCGAGGTACTGGTAGCGGTTGCGTTCGAACCGGAAGTCCGCGTGGCTCGCGCCCAGCTCCTGGGCGCGGGACAGCGCCACGTCGCCGAGGCGACGGTGCGGCAGGTCGGTGAAGGTCGGGTCGAGCCCGGGCGCACTCATGCAGGGAAACCTATCGAAGCCGGTCAGCCGGTGTGGAGCGACGTGCGGCTGCCGTGGCGACCGCGATGGACCCGCAGCTGGGTGGGGATGCGGGTCTGGAGCTCGGGCACGTGGCTGACGACGCCGACGACGCGGCCGCCGTCGCGGAGCGTGTCGAGGGTGTCCATGACGTCCTCGAGCGTGTCGGCGTCGAGCGAGCCGAACCCCTCGTCGACGAACAACGTGTCGAGGTCGGCGCCGCCGGCCTCGTCGGTGATGACGTCGGCCAGCCCGAGCGCCAGTGCGAGGGACACCACGAAGGTCTCCCCGCCCGAGAGCGTGGCCGGGTCGCGCGTGTCACCGGTCCAGTCGTCGCGCACCAGCAGGCCGAGCCCGCCGCGCTTCTCGCCGGCCCCACGACGGCCGGTGTGGACGAGGGAGTAGCGCTGGTCGCTCATCGACGACAGCCGGAGGTTCGCGGCGTCGACGACCTGGCCGAGGCGGTGGGCCAGGACGAAGGCGGACAGGCGCATCTGCAGCCGGTTGTCGGGATGCTTGCCCTCGACCATCCCGGCCAGCCCGGCGACCCGGTCGAGCTCGTCGCGGACGGGGAGCCACGCTGCGAGGGCAGCAGCGACGTCGGCCGTCAAGCCGTCGAGGCGTCGGCCGCGCTCGTGGAGGCTGGCCTCGAGCGCACGCGCCTGCGCGGCGTCGCGGCGCGCTGCCATCAGGTCGTCCGCGAGCTGCCCGAGGTCGGGGGGCGCCGACTCGGCGGCGCTGCGCAGGTCGGGGTCGGCGAGCTGCTCGTCGACACGCGCGGCCTCACGCTCGTGCTGCTCGAGCCGCTGTTGGAGCGCATCCAGCTCGTCGGCACCGAGCCAGGCGTCGGCCGCCTCCTGGGCGGTGGTGAAGCCGGCCTCGGTCGCCGCCGCCAGCGCCGTGGCGTCGGCGCGCCCGGCGGCGGTGCGCGCGCGGGCCAGATCACCGGAGGCGTCGAGGCAGCGCCCGGCCAGGGACTCGACGGCGCGGAGCCGGTCGGCCAGGACGTCGAGGTCGGTGGGGGAGGTGTCGTCGGGGAGGACCGCGGACACCTGGTCGAGCAGGGTCTGCACACGGGCCGCCAGGACGGCTTCGTCGGTCTCCTGCCTCGCCGCGACCGCCGCCAGCTCGTCGCGGTCGCCGGTCAGCGAGGCGAGCTCGTCGTCGAGGGACGCGCACGTGGCGGCGAGGGCGTCGGCGTCGGCGGCCTCGCGGCTCGCCTCGTCGAGGGCGGCGGCGAGGGCGTCGCGCGAGGCGCGGAGGTCGGCCAGGGGCTCGCCTGCCTCGGCCAGCGCCGCCGCACGCTGCGCCGTGAGCCCACGCACCTGCTGCGCGTGGGCCTCGACGACCGCCTCGAGGTCGTCGACGGCCCGGCGCGCCTCGCGCTCGGCGACCTCGTCGGGGGCGTCGGGGGAGGGGGTCGCGAGCGAGGGGTGGTCGGCCGAGCCGCAGACGGGACAGCAGGCGCCGACCGCGAGCTTGCCGGCGATCTCGGCGGCCATCCCGTCGAGCCGGCGCTCCCGGACCGCCACGAGCAGCTCCCTGGCCTCGAGGCGCGCCTCGGTGGCCTCGCGCCACGCCTGCTCGGCGTCGACCAGCTCGGCGTCCAGTCGCGCGGCGGTCGTGGCAGCGACCACGCGGCTGTCGAGGGTCGCGAGCTCGCCCTCGAGGACGCCGACGCGCACGCGTGCCGCAGTCGCGGACTCGAGGCGTGGGGCCAGCTCGGCCAGCCGGGCTGGCAGCTCCTGGGCGCGGGCGTCGAGCCGCTCCAGGCGGGTCCGGGTCTGGGCGCGTGCGTCGGCGATCGCCGCGAGCTCGACGGAGAGCTGGTCAACCTGCTGCTGGAGCGGCCTGACGCGGGCGAGGTCGGTCAGGGTGGTCGTGGCGGTCCGGCGGTGCTCCGCGACGCGCTGGTCGTCGAAGTCGGCCTCACCCACCAGGGCAGCGAGCTCCTCACGAGCCGACCCGCACTCCTGCTCGGCCTTCCGCTCGGCCTCCCGCGCGGCCAGCGCGACCTCGAGGAGCGGACGTACGGCGGCGGCGCGCCGGGCGGCGGAGAGGCGCTCGGCGCGCGCGAGGTGGCCGGCGCGGGCGGCGTCCAGCTCGGCCGCTGCCTGGCGCGCGGCGTCGTGGGCGGCCTGCAGCGCGGCGAGCGCCGCACCGGCCGCGGATGCCTCGGCGGCAGCCGCCTCGGCCTGCGCCGCCGCCTGCACGCGGACGGCCTGGTCGTCGGCGGCCCTGGCTGTCGTCCCCGCGAGGGCCTGGACCCAGCTGGTGAGCGCTTCGGGCTGCTCGGGCCAGTCGTCGGGAGGGACGACCGCGCCGACCTCGCTGACCCGGCTGACCAGGTCGGCCACCGACCGCTGGTGAGCATCCGCCTGACGGCGCAGCTCGACCCGACGGTCCCGGAGCCAGCGCTCGACCCGGTCGAAGCGCTCGGTCTGGAACACCTGCTGCAGGAGGGCGTGCCGCTCCTCGGAGCGGGCGCGCAGGAAGGCCTGGAACCGTCCCTGGGGGAGCAGCGCGACCTGGCAGAACTGGGGCAGGGTCATGCCGACGAGCCGCGTCACCAGATGACCGGTCTCGTCGAGGCGCGTGCTGAGCGGGTGCCACAGGTCGGCACCGTCGGGGGAGGGGCGGCGCTCGGAGATGACGACGCGGGCCTGCTCGGTCGTCGTGCCGGTGCCGCGCTTCTTGGGTCGGGTCCACGCCGGTGACCTGTCGATGCGGAAGCGGCGGCCGGACAGGGTCGCCTCCAGGACGACGCGCGGCGTGACGTCGTCGCCGGCGTGGTCGGACCGGAGCCGCTTGGCGCTCGCGCGATCGCCCGGCACGTCGCCGTAGAGCGCGAAGCACACCGCGTCGAGCACGCTCGACTTGCCGGCGCCGGTGGGGCCGCTGAGGAGGAACAGCCCGGACTCGGAGAGCGCGTCGAAGTCGATCCGCACCCGGTCGGCGAACGGGCCGAAGCCGGTGACCTCGAGGTGGTGGAGCCTCATGCACCACCGGCCTGCGGCTGCGCGGACGCTCCCACGAGGACGTCCTGGTCGGGGTCGTGGCAGCAGGCGTCGACCGCCTCGAGGAGCAGCGCGGACTCCGCAGCGCTCGCCGGCACGCCGCGGACCTGCTCGAGGAAGTCGAGCGTGATGCCGTGGTCGCTGCGCCCCGCCGTGGGCGCGGCCGGCGCGTGGGCCTCGGCCGGTGCGGCAGGGAACTGGAGCACCAAGGTGTGCGGGAAGCGCCGACGCAGCTGCTCCATCGCGCGGGCGGGGCGGGGCACGTCGGTCACCGTCGCCTGGACCCAGTCGTGCTCGCGGTCGGTGAGGGCCGGGTCGGCGAGCAGGTCGAGGAGGCTGCCGCTGATGCGCGAGAGCCGCCGGGGGACGGGCGCGTCGACCCAGTGGGCGGTGGAGAGGCCACGGGCGTCGAGCTCGACGAGCCAGGAGCCCTTGGCCTGGTCGGCCTCCGAGAAGGAGTACGCCAGCGGCGAGCCGGAGTAGCGCAGCCCGTCGGCGAGGACGTGGGGGCCGTGGAGGTGGCCGAGCGCGGTGTAGTGGATCCCGTCGAAGGTGCTCGTCGAGACCCGGGAGACACCGCCGACACTGATGTCGCGCTCGGACTCGCTCGGGGTGGCGCCGGCGACGAACGCGTGCGCGAGGACGACCGAGCGCGTCGACGCGGGGCGTCCGGCGAGGTCACGGCGCACCCGGGTCATCGCCTCGCCGAGCGCGGCCTCGTGGCTGCGGTGCCGGAGGCCCCAGGGCTCGAGCAGCGCGGAGGGGTCGAGGTAGGGGAGTGCGTGGATCGCCACCTCCCCGTGCTCGTCGCCGAGCACGACGGGGGTGCCGACGGTGGACGCGTCGGTGCGCACGAAGACGCCGGCGGCGTCCATCAGCCGGGAGCCGAAGCCGAGGCGCTGGGCGCTGTCGTGGTTGCCGCTGCTCACCACCACGCGGGCGCGTGAGGCGGCGAGCCGGGCGAAGGCCTCGTCGGCGAGCGCGACGGCGTCGACGTGGGGGAGGGCGCGGTCGTAGACGTCTCCCGCGACCACGACGACGTCGACACCCTCGGCCTCGACCACCTCCAGGAGGTGGTCGACGAACGCCGCCTGGTGCCCGAGAAGTCCCTCCCGGTGGAAGGACCTCCCCAGGTGCCAGTCGGAGGTGTGGAGGATGCGCACATGACGAACCTATGCGGCCGCACCGACAGCGCCGGGCACCCACGCCGCGGCGTGGGTCAGGGGTCAGGTGTAGTGCACCGTGCGACCCGCAGAGGTGAATCCCCACAGGTCGATGCCGGCCTCCCGGGCGAGGCCCGCGGCCAGGGTGGTCGGTGCCCCCACCGCCACGATCGCGCCGACGCCGCTGGCGGCGGCCTTCTGCACCAGCTCGAAGCCCACCCGCCCGCTGAGCACCAGGCACGCGGCCGCGGGCGACTCCCCGGCCAGCACGCGGGCGCCCACGACCTTGTCGACGGCGTTGTGGCGGCCGACGTCCTCGCGCACGACGAGCAGGGAGCCGTCGGCGTCCGCGAGACCGGCCGCGTGGACGCCGCCGGTCCGGTCGAAGAGCGTCTGGCGCGCGCGCAACGCCTCGGGGAGGCGTCGTACGACGTCGGGGTCGGGGCGCGGTCCCGGCCACGGCGCAGCGGCGCGCACCGAGAGCGCCTCCGCCACGCTGTCCTTGCCGCACACGCCGCACGCCGAGGATCCGGCCGAGGCGGCGACGTGGCGGTGGGGGAGCTCCGCGCCGCCTGTCAGCGAGACGGTGACGACGTTGAACTCCTGCTCGGGGGCGAGGTCCGCGTCGGTGCAGTAGGCGACCTGGGCGAGGCTGTCCGGCGTCGCGAGCCCCTCGTTGACGAGCCAGCCGGCGGCGAGCTCGAAGTCGTGGCCGGGGGTGCGCATGGTGACCCAGGCCCGCCGTGCATCGAGGCCGCCGGCGCGCACGCGGATCTCGAGCGGCTCCTCGGTGACGAGGCGGTCCTCTCGCGCGCTCTCCGTGCCGTCGGCGTGCTCGACAACGCGGGTGCGCAGGGACGGTCCCGGCCGCCGGACACGCTCGCTCACCACCCCTCGACCCTAGCCCGGACGACCTCGCGCTGGTGTCCGAGATCACCCCTTCGGGGATGCGGGGGCGGAGATCCTGCGACCGTAGAATGTAAGAGCCGCAAAGGAGCGGCTACTTCTTACACAACGACGTGAAGAAGTTCCGATCGCTCATCACGTGAGGGTCCCCCCTCGAAAGGACAGATCTCCATGACCACGCAGCTGCACGTCGCCTTCAGCCTCGTCGACGCCCGGGCTCACGCGACCGAGGACACCGCCCTCCTGCGCACTGTGGAGATCGCCCGCCGTGAGGAGCGCCGCGCCCGTCGCGCCGCGCGTCGCACCGCCCGCTGACCCAGCGCGCCCCCTCGGCCGACACCCCTACGTCGGACCTGCCGCCCGCCGCCGCCCTCCCGCGGCCGGCACGCGGCGCCGGCACCCTGCCCGACCCCCCTCTGGCAGGGTGTCGGCCATGACTGACCAGCACCGTCCCGCTGCTCCCACCCCTTCCGACCTCCGCAGCGTCGAGCTCACCCGGATCGGGCACGCCCGCTTCAAGGCCACGAATGCGCGAGGCGGCGAGACGTTCTTCGGCACCGGGGGAGAGGACCCCGACTTCACCCCGGTCGAGCTCCTGCTCGCCGCCATCGCCGGCTGCAGCGCGCTCGACGTCGAGGCGATCACGCACAAGCGCGTCGCCAGCACGACGTACGACGTGCACGCCGAGGGTCGCAAGGTCCGCGACGATGACGGCAACCACCTGGTCGACCTGCGCGTCACCTTCGACGTCCGGTTCCCCGAGGGCCCGGACGGCGACGCCGCCCGCGAGCGGGTGCAGGGCGCGATGGAGATGTCCCGCGACCGGCTGTGCACCGTCGCGCGGACCGTGCAGCTGGGCGCGTCGATCGACTACGACCAGGTCAGCCGATCGTGACCTTCTCGATCGTCACCGGCTTGTTCGGCGCTCCGCCGCCGGCCGGGTGGGCGCCGTCGTTGCCCTCCTCGGCGATGGCGTCGATGACCTCGAGGCCGGCCTCGTCGATCGTGCCGAACGTCGTGTAGCTCGGCGGGAACTGCGAGTCGCGGAACACGAGGAAGAACTGGGATCCGTTGGTGTCCGGCGCGCCCGTGTTCGCCATCGCGATGGTGCCCGCGGCGTAGGACTCGTCGCCGGTGAGCTCGTCGGCGACGGTGTAGCCGGCGCCGCCGGAGCCGGTGCCGGTGGGGTCGCCGCACTGGAGGATGCCGAAGCCCTCCTGGTCACCGATGCGGGGGCACGGGGTGTCGTCGTAGAAGCCCTGCTCCGACAGCGAGACGAACGAGTTGATCGTGCACGGGGCGTCGGCCCGGTCCATCGTCAGCGTGATGTCGCCGAAGTTGGTGGTCATCGTGGCGGTGACCGTGCCCTCGGCGGGCGCCTCGGCCTCCGGCGCGTCGACGTCGCGCGCCGGCTCCTGGCCGTCCTCGGGGTACTCGCAGGTGGTGGTCTCGCCGCTGGGCGCCTCGCTCGACGACTCCGAGGGGGACTCCGACGGGGACTCCGACGGGGACTCCGACGAGGACGCGGCCGGGTCCTGGGCGGTGTCGGGGGCGTCACCGTCGCTCTCGTTCCCGCACGCGGCGAGGGTGAGCACGGACAGGCAGGCGGCCACGGTGGCCAGGCGCTTCAGCATGGCGCCGAGGATAGCCAGCGCCCCTTCACATCTCCTCGTGGGTGTCGGGGTCGCCGCCGAACAGCCGGCCGTCGTCCTCGGCGAGCCCCGAGATCGCCGCGACCTCGTCGTCGTCGAGCTCGAAGCCGAACACGTCGAGGTTCTTCGCCTGGCGCTGCGGGTCGGCGGACTTGGGGATCGGCAGCGAGCCGAGCTGCACGTGCCAGCGCAGGATGACCTGGCCGGGGGAGACGTCGTGGGCCCGGGCCGCGGACGTCACCGCGTCCTCGTCGAGCGGGGCGCGTCGCTTGCCCATCGGGCTCCACGCCTCGGTGCGGATGCCGAGGCGCTCGTGGACCTCGCGCATGTGCTCCTGCGGGAAGCGGGGGTGCAGCTCGACCTGGTTGACGGCCGGCACGACGCCAGTGGCGTCGATGATCCGGGTCAGGTGCTCCTCGGTGAAGTTCGAGACGCCGATCGAGCGGATCAATCCGTCCTTCTGCAGCTGGACCAGCGCGCGCCACGCCTCGACGTACTTCCCCTGGCTCGGGTTGGGCCAGTGGATGAGGTGCAGGTCCGTGCGCTCGAGGCCGAGGCGCTCGAGGGAGGACCGGACCGACGCGATCGCGTCGTCGTACCCATGGTGGCGGCCCGGGATCTTGCTGGCGACGAGCACCTCGTCGCGGGGCAGCCCGGAGCGTCGCAGCGCCTCGCCGACCTCCGCCTCGTTCTCGTAGTTCACGGCCGTGTCCACGAGCCGGTAGCCGGCCTCCAGGGCGTGCACGATCGCGGCGGTGCCGTCCTCGCCGCGCAGGGGATAGGTCCCGAAGCCGATCGCGGGGATCGCGGTGCCGTCGTTGAGCGTGTACGTCGGTGTGGAGGCCATGGCTCCAACGTAGGGCGCGCCGCAAGGGGCGACGACCCCGCGGGTAGCCTTGCGCCCGGTGAAGTCCTACGTCCTGCTCGACCACGACGGCGTCCTGGTGGACACCGAGCAGTGGTACTTCGAAGCGGGGCGTCGCGC
>JAYSEC010000045.1:13007-18321 GCA_041914085.1 Nocardioides sp. | reverse complement strand
AGGGCCTCCACGACGGTGCCCTCGATCTCGATCACGCCTTCTTTCTTCGGCATGTCCTCCACAATCTGTTGTCTCGTTGTCTACCGTGGCCCGGGAACCGCCCGGCTCCTGCTCGCAGGTGGCCGGTGGACCTCGTGGGCGGATCCGGGAGCCTCTTCCCGGGCACACGCCGATCCGTCACGCTGGACGAGTCGGTCACGATTCCGGGCAGCCGCGAGGCACCACGAAACACAGCCCACGTTGGGCCGACGCACCAGTTTAGTCAGGCGCCCCTCGAGAACGCCAATCAGCGAGGCTGCGCAGCCGCCCGAGCGCACCGGGGCCCCGGCCGCCGGCGGCGCGCCCCTCCCCCGGCTCGGCAGCGGCGGGCGCGCCGCGCGGTGGCGTACGGCGCAGCGAGCGCAGGCTGACCGCCGCCCGCAGGCGCTGCCAGCGTCCGACCTCCTGCGACATGGCCCGGCGCTCGGCGTCGACGGACTCCCAGTACGTCGCCGCCGCGGCCGCCTCGGGGGCGCTCGGGCCGAAGACGAAGCTGTCCGCGCGACGGGCGAGCGCGCCGGCCTGCCCGGACACGATGCCGACCGACTGCTCGCGCCGCGTCACCGTAGGGCCGAGCGGCACCACCTGCCCGAGGTCGCGCGCGTGGTCGACGAGCTCGCGCCAGGCGCCCACGAAGCGTGCCGACGGGGACTCCGCACTCCGGCGGCGGTGCCGGCGCCACGCCTTGAAGGCGACGATCGCGCCGAGCACCAGCGCGGCGAGCAGGAGCGGCAGGCCGACGTACCTCACCACCGTGCCGACCCAGCCGGGCAGGCCCGGGATCAGCCCCTCGTCCTGCTCGGCCCTCTTCTTGCGGGTGGCCTTGCGCTCCTTGAGGTCGGCGTCGCTCTGCTCCCCCGCGTCGGACGGCGGCGGGATCGGGTTGGGCGGCGGGATGACCGTGCCGGACATCGGCGTGTTGGTCTCCGGGACCTGGTCGGCCGGCGGCGTGCGGGACATGAAGGCGTCGGTGGGCAGGGTGCGCCAGGAGCCGTCCGCGGCGCGCAGCTCCACCCACGCCGACACGTCGCGGCCCATCACCCGGCCGTCCTCGGGGACCGTGGCGCCGAGCACGACCCGCGCCGGGACGCCGATGTCGTTGGCGATCAGCGCCATCGTCGCGGCGTACTGCTCGTCGTTGCCGACGATCTGCGGGGCGTTGACGAACTCGTCGGAGAGCCGCCACACGCTGTGGCCGCCGACGTACATGCGCTCGGTGCGGCCGACGCCGTCGGAGTACTTCCCCTCGGAGCGCAGGTGGTCGGCGGCCGCGAAGACGCGGTCCATGGGGTCGCTGCCGGCCTGCTCCGTCCACTTCTCGGTGGGGCCCTGGATGAAGGCGGCGCCCGGCGGCAACGGGGTCACCTCGGCGGAGCCGACCGTCTCGGGCGAGAGCTCGTCGTCGGGCTCGACCGCGGTGAAGGAGTAGCGGTCGCCGGGGCGCAGGCCGCTGGGCACGACCGCGGTGGAGGTGGCGAGGTTGTAGCGGAAGACCTCGGCCTTCTCGCGTGCGTCGGCGGTCTCGAAGTTCATGGAGCGCAGCGCACCCACGGTCGGCAGCCACACGCCCGACCAGCCCTCGCCCAGCGTGACGGTGACCTCGACCTCCTCGCCCTCCACGGGGTTGTCGATGGTGGACGAGACCCGTTGGAAGGAGTCGTCGGCCTCGCCCGGCAGCGCGTCGTCGGTCGCGCCCCACACCATGCCGTCGTACCGGTCCATGGTCGCGAAGCGGACGAGCGTCCCGGGGGCGACACCGTCGATGTCGAACAGCGCCTTGTCGTAGACGTTGCTGTCGTCCTTGCCACCCTGGAGGTCGATGTACTTGCGGAACCCGGCGAGCGGCGAGGGGTAGCGCCCGATGTCGAAGGGCGGCTCGACCCAGTTGCGGGCGACGGTCCGGTCGGCGTCGGTGCCCGCCATCCAGGCACTGGCCGGGAAGGCCAGCCCGGCCGCGAGGGCGAGCATCAGCACGGCACCGGCGGCGCGGACGTAGGACGTGCTGCCACCCTGCACCGCGGCACTGGCGCGGCGGGCCCGGAGCGCCAGCCAGGCGAGGGCCAGGCCGGCGTAGACCGTGCCCTGCACGAGCAGCGACTGCGGGTGCCGCACGCCGACGACGAGGACGGCGGACAGCACCACGGTCATGCCGACCACGGGCAGCGCGGCCGCGAGCCAGGCGCGGCGCGCGGGCAGGTGCGCGAGGCCGAGACCGGTGAGTCCGGCGACCATCCCCGACAGCCACGGCAGCACGAGGAGCGGGCCGTCGCCGTCGACCGGCGGCAGCGTGGTGAGCAGGTCCTTCCAGCCGAAGATCGCCTCGTCGGCCACCCTCCCCAGCGTGGACGCGCCGGGCAGCACCGCGGCGTCGCCGAGCGAGCGCAGGCACAGCGGTCCGCCGAGCAGGAAGAACACGACCAGGCAGATCGCGACGGCCGACAGGACGGGCCAGCCGGCTGCCCGGGTCAGGTGGGTGACCACGACGGCCACCAGCGCGCCGAGCATCCCGACCACGAGGTACGACGACCCGGTGAAGGACGAGCCGAACGCGCTCAGGGCCACCCCGGCCAGCGCGAGGGTGAAGGCGATGTCGACCCAGGAGTGGCGGTCGGGCAGCAGCGGGTGGGACCGGACGCGGGTCCGGGTGCCGGTGCTGGCCGCGCTGCGGCGAGCGCGAGGCGCGCTCACCGGACGCTCCAGCGCAGGAGGCCGCCGAGGTCCTCCTTGGCGGCCAGGTGCAGCACGGGCAGCCCACCCGTCTCGGTGACGCGGCTGTTGCCCTCGGGGTCGACCACGATCGCGAAGCGCCGGACCTCGGGCGGGAAGGCGGCTGCCGCCCTCAGCACGTCGGTGAACTCGGTGCCGCTGCCGCCGACGAAGAACGCCAGGCTGGTGTCGGGGGCCAGCGAGCTGGCCTGGCGACCGGACTCCACCAGCCCGCGGTCGCCGAGCTCGGCGCGACAGACCGCGTCGAGCGCCAGGTGGCCGTCGGAGCCCGTCGAGGCGTGCCGGCCGCACACGAAGGAGACGTCGAACTCGTCGAGCACCGCGCGCACGGCGATGGAGGCGGCGACGGCCATCGCGGTCTCGAAGTCCTCGGGGTCGGCCCAGGCCGACGCCTGGTCGTCCACCACGATCGTGGCGTGGCTGCGGCGGGTGTCGAGGTACTGGCGCACCAGCAGCGCGGACTCGCCGGTCGAGGCCATCACCTTCGCCGAGGAGCGCCAGTGGATGTGTCGCAGGTCGTCGCCGGGGACGTACTCGCGCAGGGCGTGGAAGGCGAGGTCGCTCTGGCTCACCGCGTCGGTGGAGACGCCCTCGAGGTCGCGCAGCAGACCGGCCCCCAGCGACTCCATCGGGATCAGGTGCGGGCGCACCAGCACCTCCCGCACGGGCGTCCAGACCATGTCGCGGGAGAAGAGCCCGACCGGGTCGCCGCGGCGCGTCATCGCGGGGCCCACGGTGATCACGCCGCGGCGCTCGGTGCGGATCGTGAACGACTCCTCGTGCGCGGCGCCGGGAGCCAGCGAGCTGATGCCGTAGCGGTGGACGGCCGACCCGACGGGCACCTCGAGGGTGGTGGGCACCAGGCGGTTGGCGGCGCGGTTGACCACGAGCACGCCGGCCGCCACGGACTCGCCCGCGGCCACCCGCTCCGGCTGGAGGCGCAGGTCGACCGAGACCGAGGTGCGCCCGAGCAGGAACGGCACGGCGAGGACGAGCAGCAGCAGGCACGCGGTGCCGAGCACGGCGAGCTCGCGCCACGCCGTGAACGTGGCGACCATCGCCGCGCCCAGGCCGAGCCCGAGGACCAGCCAGCCGATCGGCTTGATGACCTCGAGCGCATCGTTCAACCGCTGCCTCATGGAAGTGCTAGGCCCCCACGCGGTCGGTCGGCGGGGCGACGGCGTCGAGCAGGCGGGAGATCACGGTCTGCACGTCGACACCGCTGAACTGGGCCTCCGCGTCGAGCAGCAGGCGGTGCGAGAGCACCGGCTCGGCGAGGTCCTTGATGTCGTCGGGCACGACGTGGTCACGACCGTCGGCCGCCGCCCAGGTCTTGGCCACCCGGACGAATGCCAAGCAGCCGCGGGCCGAGAGCCCGAGCTTGACGTGCGGCTGGCGGCGCGACTCCTCGGCCAGCTCGGCGACGTAGCCGACCACGGCCGGGTCGACGTACACCTCGTCGGCCAGGCCGCTCATCTGCGCGATGGTGGCCGCGGTGATCACCGGGGTGACGAGGGCGGCGCGGTCGCGGACGGCGGCGTTGTTGAGCAGCTCGACCGTGGCCTGCCGGTCGGGGTAGCCGACCGAGGTCTTCATGAGGAAGCGGTCCAGCTGCGCCTCGGGGAGGCGGTAGGTGCCGGCCTGCTCGATGGGGTTCTGCGTCGCGATGACGAGGAACGGCTTGCCGACCGGGTGCGCGACGCCGTCGACGGTGACACGGCCCTCCTCCATGACCTCGAGCAGCGCGGACTGCGTCTTGGGCGAGGCACGGTTGATCTCGTCGGCCAGCACGATGGTGTGGAAGATCGGGCCGGGGTGGAACTCGAAGGTGCCCTTGTGCTGGTCGTAGACGGTGACGCCGGTGACGTCGGAGGGCAGCAGGTCGGGCGTGAACTGGATGCGGGCGTGGCTGCCCTGCACCGTGTTGGCCAGCGCCCGCGCCAGCATCGTCTTGCCCGTGCCCGGGAAGTCCTCGAGCAGGATGTGGCCCTCCGAGAGCAGGCACGTCAGCGCCAGCCGCACCACGTGGCGCTTGCCGAGCACGGCCTTCTCCATGTTGTCGGTGAGCTGGTCGAACGTGGACTTGAACCACTCGGCCTGCTCGTGGCTGATCGTCATGCTGCTCCTTCGTAGGTGGCGCGGTCGGGACTCACGGGATCACCGCCAGGTCTTTCCAGTCACGGGAGACGAAGCCGGCCTCCCGGTTGCCGCCGATCTCGTCGCAGGTCACGTCCAGGACGCCGACGCGGTAGTACACGTCCGTCACGTGCTGGCCGTTGCTGTCGAAGGTCCGCGACGTGTCGCCCTGCACGGAGTTCCTGATGCTGCAGGTGTAGCGCCGGTTCATGTCGGTCGTGCCGATCACCAGGAAGCCACAGGTCGCGTCGGTGCACCCGCTCAGCAGCGGCCCCTGCGGGTTGCCCTTGAACGTGCAGGCGGGAGCGGCACTGTCGCTGCTGTCGTTGCAAGCCTTGCGGGCGATCGTGATCGCCGGCGCCGGGGGCGGACCGCTCTGGTCGCGGCGCGACGAGCTGTCCGTGCCGCGGTT
>JAYSEC010000045.1:0-12907 GCA_041914085.1 Nocardioides sp. | reverse complement strand
CGGTAGGTGTAGACGAGGCCGTCGTACGGCACGCCCGCGTGGGTGCAGGTCAGCGAGGCGATCCTCTGGCAGCCCGGCACGGCGCCGGTGGTCTGCCCGTTGCTGTAGGTGACCGTGTAGACGGTCGGACCCGGGCCCTCGGGCAGGACCGCCTGCCAGGCGATGCGCAGGTTGGTCTGGTTGGCCCCCGACTCGAGGTCGGTGACCGTCGGGACGGCCGGTGCCGGCGGCGTGCCGAGCGGCTGCATCTCGGGCGACGAGCGCGGCAGCGAGTAGTCGACCTTGTTGTGCGCCTTGATCGTGAAGACGTACTTCTCGTTGTTGTCCAGGCCCACGGCGGTGTACGACTCCTGCTCGCCGCCCACGACGGCCTGCCCGCCGACCCACGTGATGGTGTAGTCGAGGATCTTCGAGGTCTTCGTCGCCGGCTTGTCCCAGGCGAGGGTGATGGTGCCGTCGCCGCGGTCGGTCATCCGGATGTTCTGGACGCGCCCGGGAGCGGTGTCGGCCTGGGCGGACTGCGACAGGCCGCTCCACTCGCTCTGCCCGACGCGGTTGACCGCGGCCGCCCGGAAGCTGTAGTTGCGGCCATTCTCGAGACCGCGGAAGACGCACTCGTTGGTGTCGCACCGCTGCTTGTCCCCGGAGCGCTCCTCGCGGACCCAGTAGTAGAGGATCGGCGCGCCACCGTCGTCGTCCGGCGGGGCCCACGACATGGTGACCGTGCCCTCCTGGTCGAACTTCCGGTAGGGCCGCGGCTCGCCCGGCGGTGACGGCGTGCCCACGACCTGGAACTGGGTGCGGCCCTCCGCACGGCGCGAGGCCGGCGGGTCGTCGGAGGAGATGTCGCTGACGACGATGCGGAAGCCGGCCTGCACGCCGCGGGCGTCCTTCGCGGCGGTCAGCGTCAACCGGCTGCCCTCGAAGCTCGCGCGGACGCCGGAGTTGCCGATGCTGTCGACCGAGAGGATGGTCGGGTCCGGGTCGGCCACGCCGCCGGTGAGGTAGTCGCGCATGTCGTAGGTGCGGGTCTGCCCCGCCTCCATGGTGTCGACCTTGATGGGCAGCAGCCTCGGCGAGGGCGCCTGCGCCAGCCGGAAGCGCACCACCTCGGTGTTGCTGTCACCTGCCCGCACGGCGAGCACCGCCTCGCCGCCCTCGGTGGCGGTGTCGTCCGCGGTGACCGCGACCACGGACCCCTCCGGGCTGCCGAGGTCCAGGCCGTCGAGGCCCTCGCTCCACTCCGCGGTGTACTCCAGGCCCGCCGCGTCGCGCGGGTCGTCGGTGTAGACCTTGCAGAAGGTCGCGATGTCGAGGTCGAAGCGCTGCCCCGCCGAGATCGGGACCACGGTCGTGGGGCACTCCAGCGACGGCACGTTGTCGCCGACGTAGACGGGGATCGACAGCAGGACGGTCGCGCCGTCCGCGGTCGTCGAGGTGTCCTCGTTGCCGCTCGCGTCGGTCGCCGTGGTGACCTCGACCAGGAGGGCACCCGGACCGCGGTAGGAGGCGGGGGCGGACAACGAGAACCGGTTCTCGCCGTCCGGTCCGGCCGTGAGCGAGGCGGGCGAGGCGGAGTACGAGCGCCGCCCCGAGGCCGGGCGCACCTCGGCGCCGTCGGGCGCCTCGACGTAGTCGGTGATCTTGCCGGTCACGGTGTCGCCGGGGTCGAGCTCGATCAGGGCTCCCGGCACGACGTACGGCAGGCCGGTGCCCGTCGGCGGGACGTAGACCGACGCCGTGGCCGCGGCGCCGTCCCCGTCGCGCACCTCGAACGGCAGGACCTGCGGTGCGGAGCCACGGTCGGCGCGCACCTCCACGCCGTCGATGATCCGCGCGCCACCGCCGACGTCGACCACCTCGAGGTCCTCGGCGGGCCCGTCGGGGTCGTACGCCCCCTCGAGCACGTCCACGACCACGCTGCCGCTGTCACCGGCGCGACCGAACGCGTCGTAGACGATCGGCGGGTTGTTGACGTCCTCGGCGGTCTCCAGCGTCATCGTCGAGCGGGACTCGCTCAACCCGTTGGTGACGCTGTAGACGATCACCACCGGCTCCGCCGCCGGGTCGTCGGGCGCGGGCACGGTCACCAGGTTCGTCCTGGGGTCGAGCTCGGCGCCGTCGGGGCCGCTGAGCAGCCGCACGTCGACGGAGTCGCCCGGCGCGACGAAGTCGTTGGCCAGCGGGTCGAACGTCGCGGTGCGCCCGGGCTCGACGGTCAGCCGGTCCTCCACCGCGAGCGGCGGTTGCGGCTGGCCGGGCGCGACGACCGCGACCCGGACCGTGCCGGTCGCGAAGGCGCCCTCGGAGTCGACGACGGAGTAGGTGAACTCGTCGGTGCCGACCGTGCGGGGGTAGGCCTGGTACTCCAGGAAGTTGCCGCCGAAGGAGACGATGCGGCCCAGCCGCGGGGCCGAGGTGATGCCGGTGACCGTGACCGGGTCGCCGTTGCGGTCGACGCCGACCCCGGGCACCCGGACCTTGACGGTGTCGCCGGAGACCGCGCGGCCCTCCAGCGTGGGCGGCTCCGGCGGGTCGTTGGGGTCGTCGGCCGGCACGACCGTCACCTGCAGCCGGCCGGTGGCGCGCTTGCCGTCGAGGTTGCGGGCGACGTACGGGACCGTGAAGGTGTCGCGCTCCGCGATCCTGGCCGGGGCGACGTAGCGCACCATCCGGCCGGAGACGAACGCCGTGCCCACGTCGCCGGTGACGTCGATGGGCGCCACCACCTCGAGCCGGCCGGGCACGTCGGCGTCGACGAGGTCGCTCACCAGGGTGAGCCGGTCGCCCGACGGCGAGATGTCGTTGTCGAGCACGGGTGCAGACACCGACGCGCCGGCGCGCACGACGACCTTGTCGGCCACCGTGATGGGCGTGTTGTCGGCCGGGGCGGGCCGCTGGGTGACCACGACCTCGCCCCGCACACCGGAGTTCGGACCGTTGCTGATGGTGTACGACACCGTCTGGGTGATCGGCGAGAGGTCCGGCTGGAGGGCCGAGATGCGCAGCCAGCGGCCGTCGATGATCGCGACGTCGAGCTGTCCGGCCCGGTCGGCCGAGGCCTGGGTGACGACGAGCAGCCCGCCGGCGGGGTCGAGGTCGTTGGCGAGCACGTCGACCACGCCGGGTGCCTGGTCGTAGACGGTCAGGGTGTCGGGCATCGCGATCGGGTCCGCGGACCGCTTCGGCCGCGGCTTGACGTCCACGCGGATGGTGCCCTGGTCGAGGTCGGCGTTGCCGTAGCCGGCGTCGTAGTTCAGGAAGTACGTGTTCGGGCGGTCCGCCGTGAACGTCAGGGTGCCGGCGTCGAGGTCCGAGACCACCTTCGCCCCCGGCTGCTGGGGGACCTTGCCGCCCAGCACGAGCTCGGCGTTGGGGGTGGCCGGGTCGGAGCCGGGCAGGTCGTTGAGGAGCGGGCGGATCTTGATCGGCTTGCCCACCTCGCCGCGGACGACGTCGGGCTGCGCGGTCGGGGGGAAGGACTTCTGGTCCTGCGGCGCCTGCACCTGGAAGGTCATCGAGCGCTTCACCGCGGGTGAACGCCCGTCGGTCACGGCGAAGTCGACCCGCACCAGCTGCTGGCCGTCGGCCCTCGTGGTCGGGGCGGTGAAGCGGATCCGGCCGTCGGCGGTGGTCCGGGCGACCGCCCCCGTCTCCGCTCCTCCCACGGCCTGGGCGGAGTCGAGCAGCAGCGTGTCGCCGTCGGCGTCGTCGCGCCAGTCGGCGAGGACCGGCACGTCGAGGGCGCCGCCGTGCGGCACCTTGTAGGTCGGCTTCTTGTAGCCCTGGCGCACGTCCGGCGGCTCGTTCTGCCCGGGCTCGCGCACGTCGACGGTGACCGCGGCGTGCGCGGAGAGACCGTCACGGCCGTCGTCGATGAAGTACTCGAAGCTCGCGGCGCGTCCCCGCTCCGGCATCTGCAGCACGAGGGTCTGCCCGTCGGGGCTGATCTCGACCCGCGCGCCTCCGGTCGGCTGGTCGACGTCGACGATGCTGAGCAGTCGCCCGTCGGGCGCGGAGTCGTTGTCGAGCGGGTGGAGCACCGTCGTGCGACCGGCGCGGACGCCGTACGCGTCGGGCTTGGCCCGCGGCGGCCTGCGGTCGGCCTCGCTCTGGTTCTCGTCCTTCTCGTCCTCCTCGTCGTCCTTCTTCTTCGACGTGAAGGCCTCCCAGTTGTCGATCTTGACCGGGTGCTCCTGCTGGACGTCCCAGACGGTGCCGCTCACCGCGTCGTTGAGGACGATCTCGCCGCGGTTGACCCGGAACGCCAGGCTGGTGGCGTCGCCGCCGAGCCGCTCGTCGGTGACGACCTCGGAACCGCACTGGACCGTGACGGCGCCCCGGCCGCCGGACCAGGCACCGAACACGCACGCGCCGAGGCGCACCGGTGCGACGGCGGTGCCGGACCGGGTGGAGATGGTGGTGACGTCGCCGGACCCGAGGTCGATGCTGAGCAGGCCGTCGGGCGCGCCCACGAGCACGGCGTCGGCGGCGGGTCCGGGCTGCTGGAGCTCGCTGCGGGGCGGCACGGGGACCGTGGCGCCGTCGAGGACGCGCAGCACCCCCGCATCGGTGTCGAGCGTGACGATCCGGTCGCCGACCGTCGTGACCGCGTCCACCTGCCCGGCGTCTCCGGGGAGGTCGGTGGTCCGGGCCTTGCCGAGCGTGGCGCCCCGTGGGGCGAGGGTCGTGACGGTGCCCTCGTCGGCCGACGTCACGACGACCGTGCCGTCCTGGGCGACGGCGAGGGCGGCGTCCTTGCCCGTCTCGGCGAGGGGGTCGGCCTGCCGGTCGATGCCGCTCATCACCGGACGGCCCACCTGGTCGTCGTAGCGGACCGCCCAGACGTCACCGGTCTCGGCGTCGACGCTCGCGAGGGTGCCCCCGCCCATGCCGATGTCGCCGGCGCTCGGGACCGCTGCGGTCCCGCCGTCCTGGGACTCCAGCCGGCTGGTCTCGATGGCCTGTCCGCGGCTCGCGTCGCGGTTGATCGTCACGACCGCGGCACCGTCCTGGACGACGTCGAGGCGGGCCTTGCCGTCCTGGCTCGGGACGACGCCGTCGAGCTGGTTGATGGGCTTGTTCATCCGGCCCGACCAGCCCTTGGCCCCGTTGACGACCCACACGCCGCCGTCGTTGAGCTCGGCCTCGTGCTTCTTGTACCCGTCGGCGGTGATGGCGTACGCCACGAGCGCGGACGCGGCCACGGCCAGCGCGGCACCCGACGCGATGCCCGCGCGGTGTCGACGCACGAACGACGTCCGTGTCACGCCAGCCCCCCTTGGCCCACGAGTGACGTGCCCGCCGCAGTCACCCAGCAGGAGGGTATGTATCGCGTCAAGGTTCGGACAAGTCGGCACGGCGTGCGCCGCCGGGTGGTGATGGGTGATGATGGACGCGTGGGCGTGGACGAGGGGAGCCGACGTTGATCGTGGAGGCGAGGTACGCCGCAGGGGACGGGGTGCTTCTGGGCAGCGGCGCGCACTGGGTGCTGCTGACCGATCCCGGTGACGAGGACGTCGTCCAGGAGATCTGGGACGTGCTGGCCATGACCCCGCCGTCCGGGTCGCCCGTCGTCGAGCGGGTGATGGCCGTCGTGGAGAAGCACTTCGACGGCGACCCGCCCGGGCTGGCGATCGTCGACTTCACCTCCGGGGCCTCCTCGACGCTGTCGCGCGGCACCGGCCACGTGCGCCTCGCGGGCCCGTCCCGGGTGCTCAGCCTCGACGGCGGCGACGACCCGGAGCACGTGCCGACCACGCGCCGGCTCGTCGGCGGCGTGGTGGGCGCCGACCGGGTCGAGCTGAAGCCGCTGTCGACCCGCACCGCGCCGGTGACCCGCGCGCAGGAGACCGAGCCGCCCCCCGCCCCGGCCGCGCTGATCGACGGGATCCCGGCCGACATCCTCGCCGCCAAGGGTCCCGACGGGCCGCCACCCCGCGCCCGCGTGCTGCGACCGGTGGAGGACACCGGCGCCCTGCCCGACACCTCCGAGCCGGACCCGCTGATGGTCGCGCGCATCGAGGAGGGCACCCACACCACCATCCGTCAGCCCTCCGAGCCGCACCGGTCCCCCGCGACGGGAGGCGACCTCGGCGGAGACCCCGCCGACGACCACGACGGTGCCACGACCCACCGTCCCGCCCACCTCGACCAGAGCAGCGTCCCGACGGTGCTCGCCGTCAGCTGCCCGCTCGGCCACCTCACTCCCCCGATCGCACCCCAGTGCCGGGTCTGCCACCAGCGGGTCGCCCCGCAGGAGCCGCGACGCGTCGAGCGTCCTCCGCTGGGGGGCCTGCGCCTGCCCACCGGGGAGGTCGTGCCGCTCGACCGCGGCGTGGTCCTCGGGCGCAAGCCGGCGCCCGCGGAGGGCAGCACCGACTGGCCGCACCTCGTGCACCTCCCCAAGGACCACTCCTTCGTGTCCCGCCGGCACCTGCAGATCGAGCTCGACGGCTGGGACGTCGTGGCCCGCGACCTCGACAGCCGCGGCGGCACCACCATCGCCCTGCCCGGCCGAGAGCCGCAGCGGATGCGGCCCGGGGACGCCTACGTCCTCGAACCCGGTACCGTCCTGGACATGGCCCACGTCTATGCCGTCCGCTTCGAGACGGGGGCCGTGGGCCGGTGAGCGCCCCGGTCATCCCCGGGTTCGCGTTCGTCGAGCACCTGGGCAGCGGCGGTTTCGCCGACGTCTTCCTCTACGAGCAGCAGTGGCCGCGCCAGCGCGTCGCGGTGAAGGTCGTGCGCCCCGACGTGCCGCTCACCGACCGCGAGAAGTACCTGTTCACCGCCGAGGCCAACGCGATGGCCCGCCTCGCCGACCACCCCTACATCGTCTCGGTGATCACCGCGGGCGTGACCGCCGAGGGCGGGCGGCCGTTCCTCGTCATGCGCTACTGCCCGCCCCCCGACCTCGGGGTCCGGGTGCGCTCGAACCCGATGGCACCGGTCGACGCGGTCTCCACGGGCATCAAGCTGGCCAGCGCGATCGAGACGGCCCACCGCTCGGGCATCCTGCACCGCGACATCAAGCCGAGCAACGTCCTCGTCACGACCTACCACGAGCCCGCCCTGACCGACTTCGGCATCGCCGGGCACATGGCCGACGTGGAGGGCGACAACGACGTCCGCATCTCCTACCCGTGGTCGCCGCCCGAGCTGCTCGACGGCCGGTCGAACGGCTCCGTGGCCTCCGACGTCTACTCCCTCGGCGCCACCATCTGGCACCTCCTCGTCGGGCGCTCGCCCTTCTCGATCCCCTCCGGCGACAACTCCACCCGCGCGCTGAGCGCCCGCATCCTGCACGCCGCACCGCCCGCCACCCAGCGGCCCGACGTGCCGCCCGCCCTCGACCGGCTGCTGCAGCAGTGCCTGGCCAAGAAGCCCGAGCACCGTCCGCAGAGCGCTCTCGAGCTCGCCCGGGCGCTGCAGCGCATCGAGTCGGCCGCCGGCTGGGCGCGCACCGCCGTCGCCGTCGAGGGCGACCGCCCCGACGCCTCGGTCGCACCGCCGGAGGTCCCCGACGCGCCCGAGGACGCCACCGCGATGAAGCCGGTGACCGTGATCTCGGCCAGCGGCCCGCGTCGCATCGCCGCCCAGGACCCTGCCCCCGCGGCACCCGACGGCGACGACGAGCGCGGTGGCGTGTCCCGGCTGGTGTGGGCGGGCGTGGCAGCGGCCCTGCTGGCCGCCGTCCTGGGGTACGTCGTGCTCGGCGGCGGCCCCGACGAGGACCCGGGCGTCGTGGTGCCGAGCACGTCGGTGACGCCGTCCCCGCTCGCGCCCGACGTGCTCACCGAGGCACCGACCCTCACCGGTCGTCGTACGGCGCGCGGGGTGCTGTTCGAGTGGAACCCGCCGGTCCGGGTCAGGGCTGGCGACGAGTTCAGCTACTACCGCGACGACATCGCCGAGTACGGCACCACCACCGAGAAGCGGCTGCTCGTGCGCACGACCGAGTCGGTGTGCCTCGACCTGCGGATGACGCGGGGGTCCGACAGCTCCCCCAGCGTCAGCCAGTGCGTGTCCTGAGGTCCGGCGCCGGTCACGGCACCGGCCTCAGTCGTCCTCCCAGTCGCGGCGGGGCCCGGTGGCGGCGTCCTGCTGCTCCGAGGTCATCCGGCTCGACGCCCACAGCGACAGCACCGCGGTGACGGCCAGCGTCGCCACGATGACGACCAGCGAGAGCCAGATCGGGATCTCGAGCCAGGCGTAGTCGAGGTGCTCGCCGCCGTTGATGAAGGGCAGCTCGTTCTCGTGCAGCGCGTGGAAGAAGAGCTTCACGCCGATGAAGGCGAGCAGGAACGCGAGGCCGTAGGAGAGGTAGATCAGGCGCTGGAGCAGGCCACCGATGAGGAAGTAGAGCTGGCGCAGGCCCATCAGCGCGAAGATGTTGGCCGTGAGCACCAGGTAGGGCTCCTTGGTGATGCCGAAGATCGCCGGGATCGAGTCCAGGGCGAACAGCAGGTCCGTGGTGCCCAGGGTGAGGATCACGATGAACATCGGGGTGATCATCTTCCCGGCGCCCTCGCCGCTCACGAGCAGCTTCTTGCCGTGCCACTCCGACGTGGCGGGGAAGCGCCGCTCGACGAAGGCGACCAGCTTGTTCTCCTCGAACTCGTCGTCCTCGTCCTCCCCGCCCTCCTTCGCGAGCTTGAACGCGGTGTAGACCAGGAACAGGCCGAACACGTAGAAGACCCAGCTGAAGTTGCTGATCGCGGCCGCGCCGACCGCGATGAAGATCGCTCGCATGACCAGGGCCATGACGATGCCGATCATCAGGGCGTACTGCTGGAGCTCCTTGGGCACGGCGAACTTCGCCATGATGATGATGAAGATGAAGAGGTTGTCGATCGACAGGGAGTACTCCACGAGCCAGCCGGAGAAGAACTCCAGGCCGTGCTGGTGGTCCCAGGTCAGCCACACGCCGATGCCGAAGACGATGGCCAGGCCGACGTAGATCGAGAGGTAGGTCGCGCACTCCTTCATGCTCGGCTCGTGCGGCCGGCGGCCGACGATGACGAGGTCGAAGGTGAAGATGACGACGGTCACCGCGAAGGTGGCGATCCAGACCCAGGTGGGGACGTCCACGCTGATGGCTCCTAGGGGATGAAGGTGGGGTTCGGCGTCCGCGCAGCGCGCGTCCACCGGAGGTCTCTTCCGCTCACCTAGATGGGCGAACCAGTGGCACCGGGAGCCGCTCGCGCGACGCCGTGGTGACGGCACCACCGTCGGGGAATACTCCCCTCCAGCCGGGCCAGTCTGTCACGCCCCGAGGGAGGGGCGCGAAACGGGCCTCAGCGTCCGCCGAATGGGACGCCCAGCTCGGCGAGACGCGCCTCGCCGCCGTCGAGGGCGGTGAGCACCCAGGCCCCCTGGGGGGTGACGGTGAAGGTGTGCTCGAAGTGCGCCGACAGCGAGCCGTCGACCGTGGCGACGGTCCACTCGTCCTCGAGCAGCTCGGTGTGCTTGCTGCCGAGGGTGACCATCGGCTCCACGGCCAGGGCGAGGCCCTCGACGATGGACGGCCCGCGCCCGCGGCGACCGTAGTTGGGCACGTTGGGGGCCATGTGCATCTCGGTGCCGATGCCGTGCCCGGTGTAGTCCTCGAGGATGCCGTAGCGACCCTGGGAGCGGACGTAGGTCTCGATCGCGTGGCTGATGTCGGTGACCCGCCCGCCGAGGCGCGCCGCCGCCATGCCGCGCCACAGCGACTCCTCGGTGACCCGCAGGAGCTCGCGCACGTCGTCGCCGACGTCGCCGACGGGCACCGTGATCGCGGCGTCGCCGTGCCAGCCCTCGACGATCGCGCCGCAGTCGATCGAGATCACGTCACCCTCGGCGAGCGTGCGGGGCCCCGGGATGCCATGGACCACCTCGTCGTTGACCGAGGCGCAGATCGTCGCCGGGAACGGCGGGTGGCTGTAGCCCTTGAACGACGGGATGCCGCCGTGGTCGCGGATGTGGGTCTCCGCGAGCGTGTCGAGGTCGAGCGTGGTGACGCCCGGTCGGGTCGCCTCGCGCAGCAGCTCGAGGGTCTCCCCCACCAGCCGGCCCGCGACCCGCATCAGGTCGATCTGCTCGGGCGTCTTGATCTCGAGCCCGCGGTCGCGGAACGCCATGGCCTGTCCTCCGGCGCTGGTCAGCTCTGCACGACGTCGTCGAGGGCGGCGAAGATCCGCTCGGTGACCTCGTCGACCTCGCCCATGCCGTCGACCTCGACGAGGATCCCGCGCGCGCGGTAGACGTCGATGAGCGGGGCGGTCTGCTCGGTGTAGACCTCCTGGCGGCGCCGGATGACCTCTTCGGTGTCGTCGGCGCGGCCGTCGGTCAGCGCGCGGTGGAGCAGCCGCTGCACGAGCTCCTCGGCGTCGACCGTGAGCACGACGACCGCGTCGAGGCGGTGCCCGGTGAACTCGATCATCCCGTCGAGCTCCTCGACCTGCGCGAGGGTCCGCGGGTAGCCGTCGAGCAGGAAGCCGGGGGCGGCGTCGGCCTCGTCGATGCGGTTGCGCACCATCCGGTTGGTGACCTCGTCGGGGACGTACTCGCCGGCGTCCATGTAGCGCTTGGCCTCGACCCCGAGCGGCGTGCCCTGGGAGACGTTGGCGCGGAAGATGTCACCGGTGGAGATCGCCGGGACCCCGAAGTGGTCGGCCACGTAGCGGGCCTGGGTGCCCTTGCCGGCACCCGGCGGGCCCATGAGGATGAGTCTCATTAACGGAGGAATCCTTCGTAGTTGCGCTGCTGGAGCTGGCTCTCGATCTGCTTCACCGTGTCGAGCGCGACGCCCACCATGATCAGGATGGACGTGCCGCCGAACGGGAAGTTCTGGTTGGCCTGGATCATCGCGAAGGCGACGAGCGGGACCAGCGAGATGAGGCCGAGGTAGAGCGCTCCAGGGAACGTGATGCGGGACAGGACGTAGGACAGGTAGTCCTCGGTCGGCTTGCCCGCCCGGATCCCGGGGATGAAGCCGCCGTACTTCTTCATGTTGTCCGCCACCTCGACGGGGTTGAAGGTGATCGAGACGTAGAAGTACGTGAAGAAGATGATGAGCAGGAAGTACGCCGCCATGTAGAGCGGGTGGTCGCCGCCGACGAGGTAGGTGCCGATGAAGTCCAGCACCGGGTTCTTGCTCTCCGGGTTGAACTGCACGGCCATCGCCGGGAGGTAGAGCAGCGACGAGGCGAAGATGACCGGGATGATGCCGGCCTGGTTGACCTTCAGCGGGATGTAGGTCGAGTTTCCGCCGAACATCTTGCGCCCGACCATCCGTCTGGCGTACTGCACCGGGATGCGGCGCTGGGCCTGCTCGATGAAGATGACGGCCGCGACCAGGATGAGGCCGACGACCATCACGATGCTGAAGACGACCCAGCCCTTGGAGGTCTGGACGCTCCACAGGGACGCCGGGAAGGTGGCGACCACCTGGGTGAAGATGAGGATCGACATGCCGTTGCCGATGCCGCGGTCGGTGATGAGCTCACCGAGCCACATGATGACCGCGGTGCCTGCCGTCATGGTGACGACCATGACGAGGAAGGTCGCGGTGCCGTCGTCGTGCAGCAGGTCGCGCGTGCACCCCTGCAGCAGGGCACTGTTGCGCGCCAGGGCCACGATGCCGGTCGCCTGCAGCACGGCCAGGCCGAGCGTGAGGTAACGGGTGTACTGGGTGATCTTCGTCTGACCGGCCTGCCCCTCCTTCTTCAGCGCTTCGAGCCGTGGGATCACCACGACGAGCAGCTGCAGGATGATGGAGGCCGTGATGTACGGCATGATCCCGAGCGCGAAGATGGTGAGCTGCAGCAGCGCACCACCGGAGAAGAGGTTGATCAGGCTGTAGAGGCCGCCCTCCTCCAGGTCGCTGATGCAGGCCTGGACGTTGGCCACGTGGACACCCGGGGTGGGCACCTGGGAGCCGAGCCGGAAGATCGTGACGATCAGCAGGACGAACAGGAGCTTCTTCCGCAGGTCCGGGGTCCGGAAAGCGTTGGCGAACGCGCCTAGCACTGGTTCCTCTTTCGTATGGGTGCCCGGCCTGGTGCGGCGGGCGGACGAGAGACCCTCACCGTCGTACGGCGAAGGGCCCGGGGAAGCCTAACAAGTCGCAGGAGGGACCCGCTCCCCCGCTAACGACGAAGGCCCGGCCGACAGTTCCCACTGTGCGGCCGGGCCTTCACCGATTGTGCGAGGTGTGGCCTCAGGCCACGGTCGCGGTGCCGCCTGCGGCCTCGATCTTCTCCTTGGCGGAGGCCGAGAACGCGTCGGCGCTGACCTGGACGGCGACGGAGATGTCGCCCTGGCCCAGGACCTTGACGGGCTGGCCCTTGCGGACGGCGCCCTTGGCGACCAGGTCGGCCACCGTCACCGAACCACCGTCGGGGAACAGCTCGCCGAGGCGGTCGAGGTTGACGACCTGGAACTCCACGCGGAAGGGGTTCTTGAAGCCCTTCAGCTTGGGCAGGCGCATGTGGATCGGCATCTGGCCACCCTCGAAGGCGACCGGGACCTGGTAGCGCGCCTTGGTGCCCTTGGTACCGCGGCCGGCCGTCTTGCCCTTGGAGCCCTCACCGCGACCCACACGGGTCTTGGCGGTCTTGGCGCCCGGAGCGGGACGCAAGTGGTGCAGCTTGAGCGTCATGTCACTCCACCTCCTCGAACGTCACCAGGTGACGGACGGTGTTGATCATGCCCCGGATCTCCGGGCGGTCTTCCTTCACGACGACGTCGCCGATCCGCTTGAGACCGAGGGAACGAAGCGTCTCGCGCTGGTTGGCCTTGAGGCCGACCAGGCCGCGCTTCTGCTGGACCTTGAGCTGTGCCATCAGGCCGACACCTCCGCCGCAGCCTCGGCGCGCGCCTTGAGCAGCGCGGCCGGGGTGACGTCCTCGACCCGCATGCC